>JAYVMP010000287.1:0-14182 GCA_043758895.1 Bacteroidota bacterium | reverse complement strand
ACGACTCAAACTGTCGAATGGTTCGATCGGCCGATTAGGTTAAAATAAAAAAAAACCCAAACCAATATTGATTTAGGGTTTTTTTGAAGAGTAGCCCCGACAGGAATCGAACCTGTATCAAAAGTTTAGGAAACTTCTATTCTATCCATTGAACTACGGGGCCAATAAAAAAAAGCAGGGCTACCATTGTAGCCCTTTGGTCGGGGTGAGATGATTCGAACATCCGACCTCCACGTCCCTAACGTGATGCGCTAACCGGGCTGCGCTACACCCCGAACTAAATCTGAAATCCAATTTAAAAAGTCTTGGCCGATAACCAAGACCTTCTGGCGATATGCAACACCTTGCCGGGTTGCATCCCTGAAAACAAAAATCAGGGCACAATATTAACAATTTTATGTCAATACCTTTGCCAAAAAAATCCGTTTCCATAGTTTATTTTTACCCTTATGTCTTTATCTGATTTTTTCAAGGCGGGACTTGCCGTTTTAGTGTTTTCAAATGCACCGGTTCTCGGTCAATCAAGCCAAGCCGAGAAAAAAATGGCACAAGGCAACTGGGGTAGCGCGAAGCAGATTTTGATAAAAACTTTGCGCAAGGATACCCTTAGTGTGTCGGCTGAACTTCTGATGTGCCGGTGGTTTTTGAATCCAAACAACCCTGCCCAGCAGATTGACTCAGCCTACCAATACAGTTTGCGCGCGCTTTATAATTTTCAGAAATCTTCAACCAAACAGAAAGAAAAATGGAAGCGCGATCATACCGACAGTATTTTGATTGTGCGCCTTCGCGAGGGCATTGATAGTCTTGCTTTTGAAAACGCCAAGCGAAGCAATACGGAAGACGCATACCAGAATTTTATACAAAAATTTCTTTTCTGCAAAGCGCGTGGAGAAGCTGTCGAGTTGCGCGATGAGGCAGCCTTCTTAAATGCCCTTCGGCAAAATTCCTATGGGTCTTTTCAAAATTACTTGATGCGTTATCCACAATCGCACCGGGCAAGTGAAGCACAAGAACGGTATGAAAAATTGCTGTTTGAATCGTTCACGAAAGACAAAAAACTAAAAAGTTACCTCTCCTTTGTGCAAACGCATCCAGCGAGTCCGTATAAATCATTAGCCGACAAAAATATTTTTGAATTGACCACGATCACGGGAACCCCCAACGATTTCATCAGATTTATCAAGGCCTATCCAAAAAATTTATTTGTTCACCGGGCGCAAGGTTTCTTGTTTCATATCGTGCGTGAAACGGAAGAAAAAAATAACCCGGTGGAGTGGACGGATTCCTTGAAACAAATCCTTGCTGTCAATAAATTGCTGTGGGCACCAATTTACAAGAATGGAAAATATGGATTTATTGATAGCCGGGGCGCAGAAACTTTTGCACCCCAGTTTGATGCCATCAATGAAGAATATAAATGTGGCTCGATCAAAGATGACATTCTAATCACGTCCAATGGATTGTTCAGCCGAAATAGATGCAGATTAACGGGTTGGGCACCAGTGGTGAAGGACTTGGGTTATGGATTTTTGAAAGTGGGAGACAGTAGTTGCGTAAAAATTTTGCATAAATCGGGTATGTGGATCGGTGAAAGTTGTGCCCAAGATGGAAGTGTTTTGGGCGAACGATTTCTAACCGTAAAAAGGGATGGGCTTGTTGGCCTGTACGCATTGACTGGTCGGATGTTGCTTTCTCCGCAGTGCAGCGCAATTGAAATGTCCGAAGGAGTTATTATCCTTGACCGAATGGGGAAGAAGAGCCTTTGCTTGCCTTCTCAACTGGCATCGGTTGCCGATGGCAATCCACTTGTTGAGGATTTTATTTTTGATCAGGTCAGGCCGATGGGCGAGGGGTTGCTGTTGGTAAGCAATGGTTCACTGGAAGGTATCATCAATTCAAAATTAGAATTTGTTGTGCCGCTCGCAAGGCAATCGTTGTACCAGATGCCTTTTGGGCTGGTGCGCAAAATCAATGACCGTTTTAGCTTCAACAACCTTGTACCTGAATTAGCAAATACAACTTGGGAGCGTTATCGCTTTTTTCGACAATGGCTTTTGTTGCAAAATTCAGGGGAAGAGAAGTTGGTGGATACACATTCAAAAAAGGTAGTAGAAGCCCATCCCGATAGTCTCTGGACAGACGAGGGTTTGGTGTTTGCGAGGGATGGGGATTCAGTGCATGTCCACATTAATTCTTCCACGCAAATCACTTTGGCACTGGGTGCAAAGCTCACTTTTGTAAAATCGGTTGACTCGGTTCGTTATTTTTTCGTGGAGCAGAAAAACAAGAAAATAATTTTCAGTATCGTGACAGGAAAGAAATTGTTTTCTGCCGACTTCGATCAGTTGGAATCGTTAACCTCCGATTTTTTTATAGTTACCAAAAAGAATAAAAAGGGATTGGTAAATAAATTAGGAAAGCCAATACTGCCAACTGAATACGATGCGTTGGTCCTCGCCAGCAAGACACAACTTTCCTTGCTAAAAGAAAAAAAATTCGGACTATACGATTTGGTATCAGGCAAGTTGATTAAACCGTTTTTTGAAAGAAATATTTCCCCTGTAGGTAGCGAGGCACTGATGGCGTGCAAGGATGGCCACTACGGACTGATCGATTGGAATGCCAAGCCACTTACGCTTTTTGAATTTGATGCGATCGTGCCTTGGACGGAAAATGAGATATGGGCAAAGAAGGGTTTTGAATGGAGCCTAATTGATTTTAAACAATCGAAAAGCAGGTTGCGACATATCAAAAACTTTCACGTTTTCGTTGACCGGCCGAAAGAAAAAATTGCCTTTGTGCAGCAAGAAAATTATTTTGGTGTGCTAAGCAGCCAACGGGGCATGATCATCCCCCCTTCGTTTACCTACATTACAAATTTAGGAAGCGATGAAGAGCCTCTCTATTTCACGGCCAAAGAGGTAGAGGAGGCAAGTATGGTGGTGGTGATTTATTATGACGGAGAAGGCAAGCTGCTGCGCAAGCAGGTTTATGAAGAGGATGAATATGCTCGCCTGGTATGCGCGGAGGATTAGTTCATCTGCCGTTCATAAAACTTTAACATTGGGAAACACCAAGTGTAAAATATTTTTTGGATACTTGAGCTTTTAATTTTAAACAATGATGAAGAAGATTGCAGTAGTGATCAGTTGTATTTTTTTGAATGTCTTAACTTTCGCACAAGACAGACCGAAGTTAGTTGTTGGGATTGTGGTGGATCAAATGCGCCAGGAATACCTCTCTCGCTTTCAAAAGAAATTTGGCGAAGGTGGTTTCAAGCGATTGATGAACGAGGGCTTTATGCTCACCAATGCCCATTACAATTATGTGCCCACCTACACCGGACCAGGGCATGCTTCCATCTTTACGGGCTCAACACCGGCCGTCCATGGCATCATAGGCAATGATTGGTGGGACAAAGCTTTGAAAAGAAATGTGAACTGTGTGGAAGACCCGCAACAAAAGCCAGTGGGCAGCGCGAATGGCAATGGGGATGTGAGCCCGTGGCGATTGCTCTCCACTACCATCACGGATGAATTAAAATTATTCTCACAGAAAAAATCAAAAGTAATAGGCATCTCCCTAAAAGATCGCGGGGCAGTTCTCCCTTCCGGTCACATGGCCGATGGCGCCTATTGGTACGATGGCTCGTCTGGAAAATTTATGTCGAGTACCTATTACTCCAGCGCCTTGCCGCCATGGGTGGAAAGTTTTAATGCGCTGAAATTGAGTGATGGTTATTTGGATAAAGGTTGGAAAACACTTTTACCGATCGAGCAATATGTTGAGAGCGGCCCGGATGATTCGCCTTACGAGCGCAAATGGAAAGGCAAAGACAAACCTGTTTTTCCTTATGACTTAAAAAAACTTAGGGTCGACAATGGCGATTTTGATTTGCTGCCAGGCACGCCCATGGGCGATGATCTGCTCACCGCCTTTGCAGAGGCCGCGTTGAAAGGGGAGAACCTTGGCATGAATAACCAGACTGATTTTTTGACCATCTCCTTTTCAAGCCCTGACCTTATTGGGCATGCCATGGGGCCTAACTCGGTGGAAGTGGAAGACACGTATCTTCGGTTGGATAAAAATATGGAAGAGCTTTTGTTGAAGCTCGACAGCGAATTGGGCAAAAATAATTACCTCGTTTTCCTCACGGCCGATCACGCGGTGGCAGATGTGCCGCAATCACTGAAAGACAACCGCCTGCCGGCTGGAAACTTTGCCGATTCCAAAGCACTTAAAAATGAACTGAATATTTTCTTGCAAAAAAATTTTCCCGGAAAAACACTGGTGGAAGCGGTTGCCAATAATCAGGTATTTTTTAATTCTGATTTGTTTGCGGGCGACCCCAAAACTTCAGGCATTGATTTGCTCATCGCTACCGAATTAGTTACCAACTACCTTCAAGCGAAGGAAGGAGTGGCGCAAGTATTTGCCAAGAGCACCATCAAGCAAGGAAGTTACAGCGAAACAGGAATAAAAGGAATGATTTTGCGCGGCTACAACCACAAGCGCAGTGGCGACATCGCCTTTGAATTGGAGCCCGGATGGGTAAGTGGCGGTGGCCCGCAAGGAACAACACATGGCTCATCGTTTTCTTACGATACCCACGTGCCGGTTTTGTTTTTTGGGATGGGAATTAACAAAGGAAGTTCGGCCACTTATCACCCAATCACGGACATCGCACCGACTCTTTCTGTGTTGCTAAAAATAAAATTTCCGAGTGGCTGCACAGGCCAGCCCATTGCAGAGCTAGTGGGTGGGAGGTAGCCGCCTCAATCAAAAATCGTCTGCAATTTCCTCGATCTTTTTCTTTTTGTCGGCATACATGAGTTTGATCATGGGGTACGAGCGGTAGGTGAGGGTAACTCCTTTGCGATCGCCTTTATACACCAAGCTGATTTTATCGGGCGCGCGCCAGTGATAACTTTCGGTACGTAAACTGTACGTTGCCTTGCCATACGATTTTTCAAGGCCCTTCATGATGCGCGGATCTTTTGGTGTGGTGACGATGATCTCGTAGATCAACCCTTTGTAGGCTTTTAGCTCAACATTATTCACCTCGGCTTCGCCAATTTTTTCATAGGCGCGATTTTTTACTTCGTATTGTTTCGCCTCAAATTCTTTTAATTCATTCAGGTCTTTTTCAAATGCAGCACCCTTCACACTGTCCACCGGGTTGCCAAGTTTGATGTCTTTAAAACCATTCCTTCGGATGAGTTCTGAAATATCCTGACCATTAACTAGGGCGGAAATAAAGATGAATAGCAAACAGGGCAACTTCATGGCTGGGCTTCTATAAATCGAATCGGAAAACTCACCTGGGTTTTATCCCACAGCAAAGAGATTTCTGCCGTATCGGTTTTTTGATCGATTCGAATAGTAAAGGATTCGCAGATTAAATTGTCCAAGGTAGGTGTGGCAGCCACATCAAAACGAAGCACGTCCATTTTTGGATTGTAATTATACGCACCCCACAAGCCCAGGTCGCTGTTGAAAATGATGGTCCATTTTTCTTTGCCCGGAATAGTGAAAAGAGAATACGTCCCTGCTTTTAAGGTAGCTTGGTTAACCGAAATATCTTGCGTGGTGGTGACTTCGGTGGCTTCATTAGCACCTGTGCGCCACACTTTTTCGAAAGGTACAAGCTTGCCGAAAACTTCACGCCCATTTTTTTTGGGCTGGCAGTAGGTAATTTTTAAATACGAGTTTTTGTAGTGGGCAGTTACAATGTCCAAAGGGCTTTCTCTTGGCTTGGGTGCATCTTGCGCCAAAGAAATTGAAAGTGGACACAGGTATAAGAGTAAGGCACAGACTAAGACTTTCATTCCGCCAACTTTAAAAGACTGAAAGATAGGAAATTGAATTCATTCTGTACTTTTGGCGGAGCTTAAAACTGTTTATTTAAATGAACGCTCGTCCTGCATTTGATGATATTTATATGGAGTTGGCCGTCAACTTGGCCAAACGGTCGCATTGCATCAAGCGGCACGTAGGCGCGGTGCTCACCAAAGACACGCGCATCATTTCCATTGGCTACAATGGCCCGCCCAGTGGCACACACAACTGCGATGAAGAATGGCCGGAAACGGGATGCCCCCGTGACTCCAAGGGAGGCTGCTCGTTGGCGATCCATGCCGAACAGAATGCAATCCTCTATGCGGTAAAAAATAAAACCTCCGTTGACGGGGCAACTTTGTATGTTACGCTTTCGCCCTGCTTGTCATGTGCCCGCATAATTTACAGTATGGGCATCTTCCGCGTGATTTACTTCAACTCGTATGCCGAGCACAAAGGGATTGCCATTGATGAAGGGGTAGCATTTCTTACCATGTTTGGGGTGCAATGCAAAAAATACGAAGGCAAGCTCGCCAACGTTACCCACATGATTTGAGGTTTTGTACTGCCCGATCAGTTATTTGTCAGCCAATGATTTTTCAATATCGCTGATGAACTTGGTGGTGATGCCTTTCGTTTTTTTTGCAAGTTCTGCCTTAAAAAGGACAATTGCCTTTGCGGCATTCTCATACAAACCTACCGGATTTTTATCATGCCGATAACTGCCAATGCACCACACAATGTCCGATTGAAGTGCAGGTCCCAGGTTCAGTGTTTTTAATTTTTCAAGAATGCTTTCCGTGACTTTTAAAATGTTCACCGAAGTTTTAGCGCTCGACTTTTTCTTGGTTGAGGCTTCTACTGATTTTTTACCTGAAATTTCCGGTGATTTGGTAATTACTTTTGCCATAAAACTTTTAATTTGCTACAAAGTTACTTGCTTCGTACTGCTGAACAAGCAGCTGCAAAGGCAATTATTTATGCAACCGTTGCCATTGCCATTCACTTGCAATGGTTTGAAAACTGGTTAACGGCTCGGAACGACTGGGAGTATATCGCATAAAAAGGTATTTTTGATTTTGGTTTTTATTTGGGCATCCCTAAAAACTCCACTTAACCTTTCTCTTTTGCCCGCCTGGATAAACTCCTTCAGACGGGGAGAAAGGCCAAAAGGTTGAGACAGTCAAACGCAAGGTTTTTAGAGATGCCATTGCAATGTCGTTTCCTTAAGCTCCACAGACATCCTCTCTTTTGGAGAGGAAACGAGGTGAGGTCATCAGAAAAGGACTTAAGGAAACGACATTGGATGCCATCGGTTGATTTTTAATACCATTTCTGTGAAAAGAGAGTTTCTTGGATTTCTAAGCCCCCATGAGGAAGAGCGCAAGCAGGTAGCTTTGATGTTGGCCACTGGCTTTTTCTTTGGTACCTTCATTGCCACTTTTCAGGTAACGGCCGAGTCGCTTTTTCTTAATAGCATGAGCGGCCAAATCAATCGTGCTTTTTTGGCTTCTGGTATTCTGGGGATTGCCTCAACGTTTATCTTTTCCTTCTTTCAAAGCAGGATAAAATTCATTTCCCTCACCATTGCCAGTATTGCGGTGATTGTGGTGGTCACTTCGCTGCTGTATTATTATTACCGGTTTGGGGATCCGGCCAATCAACGGTATGTGCTGTTCCTCATGTATTGTCTGACGGGGCCGGTTACTGCCATTCTCTTGTTGTGTTATTGGGGGATTTTCGGCCGGCTTTTTAATTTCAAGCAATCCAAGCGCATCATTGGGTGGATCGACACCGGCCAGTTGGTTGCCATTATCTTGGCCAATTTCTTTATCCCCCTCACTTCTGTTTTTTTTAAATATACTTCTGATTACCTAATTGTTTGCAACATTAGTATTGTAGCCTCACTTGTTTTTGTAATCATCATCGCCTCGCGATTTAAACTGAACAAAAATGACCCACGGGAATTTGACACTACCGTGAAAAGTGAAACGAGATTTGGAAAAATGTTCAAAGACAAGTACATCGTTCTTTTGGCTTGGTTCCTCATTACCTCGATGGTCACTTTTATATTCAACCAATATTCTTTTCAAACCTTGCTTAACCAGCAATATCACGTGCAGCGAGACCTTACGAATTTTCTGGCCTACTTTAACGGAACGATCTACTTGCTGAGTTTGATCATGCAGACTTTTGTCAATGATCGGATTTTGTCCACCTATGGCATGCGTGTGTCACTTTTGATTTTGCCGATCGTGACTTGCCTATTTGCATTTTGTTCTTTTATCACGGGGTCTTTCTTTGGCTATTCGCTGGAATCGAGTACGCAGGCATTTATTTTCTTCTTCTTATTTGTCGCCTTGACCAGGCTATTCAATGGGATGCTGCGTGAGTCATTAGAAAACCCAGTCTATAAACTGCTGTTTATTCCGCTGGATGCACGCTACCGGTTTGGCATCCAATCCAATATTGAAGGAACTATCAGTGAATTGGGCAGGTTCATTGCGGGCCTCCTCGTATTCTCTTTTAGTTTATTGGCTTTCTTTAAAATATTTTGGATCCCGCCCCTAATCCTTTGCCTTGGTGTGGTGTACATGGTCCTAGCCCGTAAGCTCTATAATGGATACAAAAACAAGATTCGGTCGAAGCTTGAAAGTTCGGAGTTCCATCAGGATAAATTGGAGGTTGGGTTTGCCCACATTACTTCTACTTTAGAAAATCAATTGATCGACAATAAAATATCCAAAGCCGTTTTTTCTTTCAAGCTTTTGGAAAAGTTGAACCCTTCACGGGTAGGTGTTTGGGTTAATTCATTAATTAAAAATGAGCAAGAGGAGGCGCAAGACTATGCCCAGCGCAGGATGAATGAGATGAAAGGCCTTTCTGTTTCCGAAAACTATGTGATCCGCCTGGATAAAACCAGGGTGAGTAGCGAGGGAAAAAATATATTGTCGGCCATTGATATTGAACAAATCCTTAAAAGTGGAGGCGAGATAACGAGGTTTAGAATACAAAAGCTTACCCGCTCCCCTCAAGTTGGCGATCGCCAGTACGCAGCCGAACTGTTGCTTCATTCGTCCTCCGAAGAAAACCTTTCTTTCTTAATTGAATTATTGAATGACGCGGAAGCAAAGGTGCGAAAAACAGCGCTCGCCACTGCGGCCAAGCGATTTAATGGGGAGGTGATTAATGCAGTAATAGATAACCTCAATAGCCCTCAATTCTCCAATTTGGCAATGAACTCCCTGACGCTAATGGGCGGCATGGCGTTGAGCTACCTTGACAGCGGTTTTTTTCGATCTGGACAGAATACCCAAACGATGATCCGCATCGTGCAGGTATTGGGGCGGATCGGAGGACAACGCGCCAAAGAATTACTGTGGAATAAAATAGACTACCCTGACAAAGTGATTGTATCACAGGTTCTGCTGTCTATGGGTGATTGCGGGTTTAAGGCTGGCATTGCTCAAATCACACGCATTAAATACGCGATCGAAACAGACATTGCTGATTTGGCCTGGAACTTGGGCGCCATCCATGAATTGGGTGAAGACGAGCAAAGTTCTCAGCTGAAACTTTCCCTTAGGCAGGAAATCAGTCATGACATTGAGCACGTTTACATGCTGCTCGCCATGCTCTATGACACACGGTCGATCCAATTGGTAAAAGAAAATATTGAGAGTGGCACTTCCGAAGGTACAACCTATGCCGTGGAGTTGCTTGATGTTTTTCTTTCTGAGCAATTGAAGATGCGCGTGATCCCGGTACTGGACGATATCAGCGACAATGAAAAGATCAATCGGTTGGAGGTGTTTTATCCCCGGGTAAACCTCGATCAGAAATTGGTGCTTAAGTTTTTGATCAACCGCGACTTCACCCAAACTAACCGGTGGACGAGGGCTACCGTCATCCACCAGATTGGCACACAGAAAATTTCTGATTTTAAACTCGACTTAATTGCGCAACTCTTTAATCCGGACCGGCTCATTCGCGAAATAGCTGGTTGGGCATTATTTCAAATTGATCCAAACTTATACGAAACCAATTCATGTCGGTTGGATGAAGACCAAAGGCGATGGCTTGATAGTGCGGTATTGAAGAAGCAAGATGACAATAAACTAATGCTTTATGAGCGAACAACTTTCTTTCAAAGCATCCATGTTTTTGATGGCATACCTGGCTTGGTCCTTTCCTACCTTGCCGATATTTCCAAAGAACAACACTTGAACTCAGGTGAGTTTTTATCCGTAGATGAAAGGTTAAACAATGAATTCTTCATCCTATTCAGTGGGTCCGTGCAGTATTATGAGAAGAGCCGCTATGTGAGCGATTTTGGTGCTGGTCAATTTGTGGGGGAAATGCTGTCGGCACCAGGCTTTGTCAATACCAATTTATTGGTGGCCAAAGAAGCAACTACGTTATTGAAGATTAACAAGGATCAGTTTTACGAATTGCTTTCGGATAATGTGAAGCTGACAGATAAATTTTTGCAGTTTATTTGAAATTCATTAAATTTCACGGTTTTCAACGAAGATAAGATTTCTGTCTTTATTTTGGTTGAACACCATAAATCGTAAACCATTGCCTTTTTTAACCTTAGTTTTTAGTCGTTACTATAATTAATTAGGATGCTCAATTCACCTGTCCGGGTTGGCGAGATGGATGAATCCGATACAGAAAGTGCTCTTTCTGAAAATGGGATTGGCATCAATCCATTTCCGGGTCTTCGTCCATTTACCATGGAAGAGTGCTATCTCTTCTTTGGGCGAGAAGCTCCTGTGGACGACATTTTATTGAAGATTTCAAAACATAGGTCCATTGCCGTGATGGGCTACTCGGGTAGCGGCAAATCCAGCCTAATGTTATGCGGTGTGGTGCCAGTGCTCTACGGTGGGTTTATGACGGAGACTGGCCCTTTTTGGAGCATTGCAGTTTCTCGGCCGGGCAGTTCACCCATTACAAATCTAACGGAGTCTGTACTGGATATTCTTATCCATTCGAAAAGGATAGAAGAAGAAGACAGGCACATCCACCGGGCTATCATCAACTCAGTTTTGCGCAGTGGTCCGGATGGGTTGGTGGAAGTTGCGCGCTACATCCAAAAAGACGAAAAAGAAAATGTTTTTTTCTTAATCGACCAGTTTGAAGAGGTTTTCCGGTATTCGGATGGTGGTTCCGAGGAGGCTGTCAATGAAGCTACAATTTATGTAAACCTCTTACTCACCGCAGTGCAGCAGAAAAGAGTGCCAGTTTACATTGCCCTGAACATGCGGGCGGACTTTATTGGCGATTGTGCGGCCTTTCATGGGTTGAGTGAAATGATCAACACCAGCAACTACCTTGTGCCACAGATGACCCGCGAACAAAAACGCCTGGCCATTGAAGGGCCGGTAACCGTAAGTGGAGGAAAAGTTGCGCCTCGGTTGCTCAAGCGTTTGTTGAATGATATTGGCGATAATCAAGATCAACTTCCGATCCTCCAACACGCGATGATGCGCACCTGGGAGTATTGGGTGGCCAATCACGATCAGGGCGAACCGCTTGATTTGCGGCATTACAATTCAATTGGAAAAATCGCTCAGGCCCTTTCTTTACATGCCAATGAAGCATTCGAAGAGCTCAACACACGCCAGAAGGAGATAGCCGAAATACTTTTTAAGTCGATTACCGAAAAACAGGCCAACTTAGGCATGCGAAGGCCAACCAAAGTTGGTTTAGTAGCTGAATTGGCCGATGCCCAGGAAAAGGAAGTGATTGATGTCATTGAGAACTTCAGAAGGCCGGGCCGGTCGTTTTTAATGCCTGGCTCTCATGTCAAGCTGACTGCCGATACCGTGATCGAACTTTCTCACGAGAGTTTGATGCGTATCTGGACGCGGCTTTCCACTTGGGTAGATGAAGAGTCCGAGTCGGCAGTGATGTACAAACGGGTTTCGGATGCGGCTGGCATGTATCAGATTGGGCGCACCAGTTTATGGCGCCCGCCCGATTTGCAACTGGCACTCAACTGGCAGAAAAAGCAACGTCCTACCCGCGCTTGGGCGCAGCGCTATGACCCCACCTTTGAGCGGGCCATTGTGTTTCTTGACACCAGCCGCATCACCTACGAGGCGGAGTTAAAAAACCAGGAGATGCTGCAGCGAAGGATGCTGCGCAGAGCGAGAGTTACCAATATTATTTTGGCTATTTCTCTTTTGGTGGCAATCGCCCTTTTCTTTTTTGGGCTGATCAACAAGATCGAGGCCGATAAAAGCCTTGTGGTGGCCAATGCCCAACGTGATAAAGCTCAATTGTTACGAATTGAAGCGGATAAACAAAGGCAGATAGCAGAAAACAAAACGAAAGAAGTTGCCTTAAAACAGATTGAAATTAAGAAGCAGCTAGATCAAATTTATGATATTAACCAACAGTTAAAAGAAAAATTTGAGGAAGCAAATTTTTTGAAGATTCAAGCGGATAAAAATTTTGCCGATGCCCGCTTGCAGCGCGACAGTGCGCGGTTGGAGCGAGATAGGGCTACCACAGAATCGGCAAGGGCCGAGAAGAATTTTAAAGAATCCAATTCGCGACTCATGCTCTCGATCGCACAATCCCTCGAAGCAAAATCGGAAGGCATAGATGACAAAGAGTTGGCGGGCAATACCGCCATGCAAGGTTATTTATTTCATACCCAATTTGGCGGGAAAAAGTATGATCCCTACGTGTTCCGAGGCTTGTATTATGCGTTGACAAAATTGTACAGTACTAACTACAATACCGTAAAAATGCAGGGCAACTTTAAAAGCAAAATGTTTGCGCTTGCTATTTCGCAATCGTCATCAAGTTTTTATACTACCGGGAACGATGGCCGCATTTTTGAAGGAGACTACCTCACTCAAAAAGCGGACAAAATAATTGATGAAAAGGATTACCCAAACCGTGTGCTGGCATTGAGCAAGGACGAAAAATATTTAGTCAACGGTAGCGACTCCAGTTACTTGGAGATTTTTAGTTTGTCGGGTGCAAAAAAGAAAATTGTGAAAGGTCATGATGGACTGATTACCGACATTAAATTCTTGCCTGATAATTCGGGATTTATTTCTGCATCCGCAGATCGCACTTTACGCTTAACCAACCAGCTTACCGGAGAGAGCAAAAAAATAGTGTCCTTGCCATTTGATGTTAAGTCGATAGATATCAGCCCAAATGGTAAATCATTAATTGCAGGTTCGCCATCAGGGAAGTTGGTTCTAATCGACCTAAAAGATTACTCCTCCAAGGTGTTAATTGACGAAGCCCCTAACCGGATTCTATCCGTAGCCTTCCACCCGTCAAGACCTGTGGTAGCCTATGGTTTGGAATTTGTCAACGATAGAAAGGGAACAGTGAAATTAATGAATTTGAACACCCAAAAGATAATGAAAGAACTCAGCGGCCACAAGGCAGGCATATCGGATGTAGAGTTTAGTCCCGATGGGCTGTTGCTCGCAAGTGCTGGCTTGGACCGCAAATTGCAAATGTGGGTGGTCGATCATGAAGAGGATTTGCCCGTGGTTATGGACAATAATAATGGGTACGTTTGGAGCTTGGCCTTTGCGAAAGGTTCTGACTATCTGCTGGCCTCTTGCAACAACGGAGAGGTGCGGATATGGCCCACAGATCCTAAGATGTTGGCCGAACAAGTTTGCCCCAAGCTAACCCGCAACATGACCCCCGAAGAATGGGGCATTTATGTAGGCAATGATGTCCCTTATGAATCGACTTGCAAAAGTTTATTAATAAAACCTTTCTGATGGGCCGGGTTACATTGTTCCTTATTTTAGGGCTCATTCTTTTTTCTAACGTCTTCCTCCTCGCCCAAAAAAAAGACTGCGAGGAAACGCTGAATTTGGCAGCTTCCGAATTTGAAGCAGGTCGCTTCGTGGGCTTGCCTACGATATTGAAACAATGCCTCGACAATGGGTTTTCGCAAGAACAAAAAGTGCGCGCCTACTTATTGCTCGCCCAAGCCTACCTGATTTTAGACGATCCAAAATCGGCCGAGAAAAGTTATCTGCAGTTGCTAAAGGCCGACCCCGAGTACATTGCCAACCCGGTTCATGATCCTATTGATGTTTACTACCTCAGCAAAAAATTCACTTCAACACCTATCTTCACCCCACACGCGCAGTTGGGTATTAATACTTCACTGCCGCGAACGATCTACAATATCAACACCAGCACTAAGCCCGATCAGCTATCAACCAAAAATATATTCAAACCGGGTTACCAGCTTGGTGTGGGGTTGGATTGGAATATCAGTAGTCAATGGAGCTTATGCACCGGGATCAGTTTTTCAGCAAAAGATTTTAAAACGGTATTG
>JAYVMP010000286.1:0-12535 GCA_043758895.1 Bacteroidota bacterium | reverse complement strand
ATTCTGCTAAAATCGAACCTATTGGTACAAAGCCAAGGGTCAGAGTTCGTTCGATCTTTAACTGGCAAAATCGATTGGAAAGATCGGCTCATCGGCATTTTGGGTGCGCGTGGCACAGGCAAAACCACTCTCCTTCTGCAGCGGCTTAAGCAGCAATTTGGCATCAGCCCTAAGGCTGCCTACATCACCCTGGACGACATTTATTTTACTGAAAACCGGTTGGTTCATGTTGCCGAATCATTTCGTCAGCAGGGAGGGCAATTTTTATTCATCGATGAAGTGCACAAGTATCCCGATTGGGCCCGCGAAATAAAAAACCTGTACGATACCTATAAAGACCTGAACATCGTTTTTACAGGCTCTTCCATAACCGATATGCTCCGCCAAAACGCAGACCTCAGCCGCAGGGCGATACAGTATGAATTGCCAGGCCTGTCTTATCGCGAGTATCTTGCATTTTCTAAGGTACTTGACGTACCTGCGTTTACACTGCCTGATATATTAGAGAATCATGTAGCCATTGCATCTCAGCTAACCAGCCAATTCAAACCGCTTAAGCATTTGCCTACGTATCTGAAAACAGGCTACTATCCTTTCTTTGCCGAGAACATCCATACCTACCCGGTGCGCATCGAGCAGTTGGTGAAAATGATTATTGAAACCGACATGCGGTTTATAGAGGGTTTTGATCCGGCCAACACCCGAAAAATTTATCAGTTGTTATACATACTGGCCACCAACGTTCCTTTCAAGCCGAACGTAAGCAAGCTGAGCGAGAAGATAGGCCTGCACCGCAATACGCTTGTACAATATCTCCACTATCTTGACAAAGCAAGATTGATCAATTCGCTGACAGCCGCAGGTAAAAGCATTAGCACACTACAGAAGCCAGACAAAATTTATCTGGAGAACACCAACCTGCATTATGCGTTGGCATCTCAAACGGTAGATAAAGGTACGCTGCGAGAGTCGTTTATTATGAACCAACTTGTGAATGCAAAGTATAGAGTGGCGCTGCCGCCCGATGGTGATTTTCAAATCAACAACCTGTACACCTTTGAAGTGGGGGGAAAAGATAAAGCTGCCAGCCAATTAAAAAATGTAAAAAACAGTTTTGTGGTGGCCGATGATATTGAAACAGGCATCTACACCAAAATACCCCTATGGCTATTCGGTTTTTTGTATTAAACTAAGTTGTGGATTTGCGCGCAAGCTTACTAAGTCATTCTAAGGCTCATGTTTAAAAATATTTTCAACCGCTTTTCTTCACAGCCACAGCAAATGCAAAAAGCGGATGGTGATTTTTACCTTCCGGTTGCCCGGGAGTTGAGAGATGGCGGCCGCAAACCGATAACGATTACCCAACCAGAGCGAGGTATTTTTATTTCGGATTAGAATGCTTCGTTTGAAACTAAAACACCTTCTCATCAATCTTATTGATAAATTTATTGGTGCGATTCCTTTACTGCTGCTTTGTCTGCCTTTCATTTTCGCTTCAAAGTCGGGCTCAAGAAATATCCTATCAAAATGCTTTTTCGTACATTTTTAAAAGTAAACAGATAGACGATTTTCGAGAAGAATTGAGAACAGAACAAGGGGTTCTTATAAAAAGAATAATCCTTAAGGATTCGGTATCCAAAAATAATCCTTATCCTTTTTTGTGCGCGATCTTAAAAAAGAAAACAAAAAGCAATAGCAATTGCAGTCAATTGATTGGAATGGACAAATTGAAAACTTATGACTCCATTCAATCAGAATACCAGCAGTACTTATACGTTAGGAATTTTAAGCTGCCTTTCAAGAAAAATTTCCCCATAAATAAAAAGGCGTTTGTGCTTACTTTTTCTGATCCCTACAAAGGAACAATCTGTGCCGAAGTGCATTACCAATCCACAAAATCCTTATTATTCTATTTTGTTTTTTATTCAAACAGTAAAATAAAAAATGTTTTTACCGGTGATATTCAAAATTATCATCGGAAATAGTTCGGTTATTTCTGATGATAATTTATTGAACCCAACAAAGAAAAAGCGGGAATCAGCAAATTATTTATCTTTGCAACCGTTTTCGATGGGTATTTTGAACTACACCAACAGAAACACAAACACAAATCGTAAAAATTATAAATCGAAAATCATAACAAAAATGGCTTACATCGAACCAGCTCCCCTCCTCGACAAAGAAAATCCATTTGAAGCGATGATGTCGCGCTTCCGCACGGCTTCACAAATCTTGGGCTTGGAAGAAGAAGTGTACAACGTTTTAAAAAATCCGGCCAAGCAAGTTATCGTGTCGCTCCCGGTAACGATGGATGACGGAAGCATCAAAGTTTTTGAAGGATACCGCGTGATCCACTCTACTATACTCGGCCCTTCCAAAGGTGGAATACGGTTCGACCCCCACGTAAATCTGGACGAGGTAAAAGCGCTCGCTGCCTGGATGACGTGGAAATGTGCGGTGGTTGATATTCCCTACGGTGGAGCAAAGGGCGGTGTTACCTGTAACCCACGCGAGATGTCGGCTGGTGAAATAGAACGCTTGATGCGCGCTTACACTCAGACTATGATGGATGTGTTTGGGCCTGACCAGGATATTCCAGCTCCTGATATGGGAACTGGGCCTCGAGAGATGGCTTGGCTTATGGATCAGTACTCTCGCAATAAAGGGATGACCGTTGCTGCCGTGGTAACTGGCAAACCGATCGTGATGGGTGGATCACTTGGCCGCACTGAAGCAACCGGGCGGGGCGTAATGGTATCGGCATTGGCCGCAATGGAAAAATTAAAGATCAATCCGTATAAAGCGACTTGTGCGGTGCAGGGCTTTGGCAATGTAGGCTCCTGGGCAGCACGGCTGCTGCAAGAACGAGGCCTGAAAATTCAAGCTATTAGCGATTTGGCAAGTGCCTACTACAATGAAAATGGGGTTGATATTGAAGCAGCCGTAAAGTACCGAGATGCCAATAAAGGCTCCCTTGAAGGGTTTTCGGGCGCAGAAAAAATCAATGGCGCGGAAATCCTGACACTACCGGTAGATGTACTCGTACCAGCCGCTACCGAAGATGTGATTACTGGAAAAAATGCGGGCCAGATCAAAGCAAAGCTAATTGTTGAAGGTGCTAATGGGCCTACCTCCTCCAAAGCGGACGACATCATTTATGAAAAAGGAATTAGCGTGGTGCCTGATATTTTGGCCAACGCAGGCGGGGTTACCGTTTCGTACTTTGAGTGGGTACAAAACCGGTTGGGCTACAAATGGACAGCCGAACGTGTAAATCGCAGAAGTGACCGCATTATGAAAGATGCCTTTGACAACGTGTATAAAACGGCCAATGAATACAAAGTTTCGTTGCGCATAGCTGCCTACATGGTGGCCATTGATAAAGTAGCGAAGACCTATAAATTTAGAGGAGGATACTAAAATTCAAAAATTAATGTTCAAAATTGCGGGTGTTACCTGAATTTTTAATTTTGAAAAAATGACAATCCACAAAGAAGGCCGCACGTTATTACTTGCCCTAACGGTTATCCTAATTATAATAAATGCAGGGTTTACTTCTCCTCGGTTTTCAGGAGAGGCAACGTATGCAGTATTGGCCGGTAGTCTGATTATTCTTCTAGTAGTCCTCCAGTTTTTTAGGAGCCCCATTTTTTACATTAACAAAAATGAAAAACAGGTTCTTGCCCCAGCCGATGGCAAAGTAGTAGTGATCGAAGAAACAGAAGAGGCCGAATATTTGAAATCTAGGCGCAGGCAGATTTCCATTTTCATGTCCCCAATAAATGTGCATGTTAATCGAATGCCGGTGGCGGGAAGGATTTCCTATTTCAAATATCATCCAGGAAAATACCTGGTGGCCTGGCACCCCAAGTCAAGTTCTGAAAATGAGCGCACCACAGTGGTGGCAAAAATGGAAAATGGGGATGAAATCCTTTTCCGTCAAATTGCTGGCGCATTGGCCCGCAGGATCAAATGGTATGTTAAAGAAGGGCAGCCCATGCAGCAAGGTGAAGAGTTTGGCTTTATCAAATTTGGATCGCGCGTGGATATTTTTCTTCCCTTGGATGCTAAAATCAACGTAGCCATCGGTGAGGTGACCAAAGGTGGAAGGACCGTTATAGCCGAATTGACTTAGCCTTACTTGGTCAACAAAATTTTACACTTCACTAACGGCTGTTATCTTCAAAGAATAGTGTAACTTTCTGCTAAGAACGTAGCCAATAATCAATTCACATGAATCTCCATCCCAAATTTGCAACTGGAAAAGAGGATTTTTTTTCTACCCTGAGTCAGCGTGTCAATTCTTATTTTAAAACAAATAATATTGAGCGCACCGCCAACGCAGAAATGGTAGTAAAAACAATTTGCATGTTTTCATTTTATTTCATTCCCTATTTTATTTTGATCAGTGGTGTGGTTACTCCACTTTGGGGAATGCTGGGTCTTTGCCTCTTGATTGGTTTTGGTAAAGCAGGCGTTGGCCTCTCGGTAATGCACGATGCAATCCACGGCTCTTACTCCTCTAAAAACTGGATCAATAATTTGATGGGCATTTCCTTAAACATCGTGGGCGGCCATGTCATCAACTGGAAAGTTCAACACAACGTTTTGCATCATACCTACACTAACGTACATGATGTGGACGAAGATATTAGTCCGCGTGGCGTATTGCGAATGTCACCCAGTTCCGCGTGGCGACCCATGCACCGCTATCAACATGTGTATGCCTGGTTTTTATACGGACTGCTTACACTGGTGTGGATTGTTGCCAAAGATTATTCAAGGTTGTTGAAATATGAAAAAGAAGGTTTATTGAAAAAACAAAAAACTACCGCCCAAAAGGAGTGGACGATATTGATTATTTCGAAGGCATTATACTTCACCTTCATTATTGTTGTGCCATTTATTATGTTGCCAGTAACCTGGTGGCAAGTATTGATTGGTTTTGTAGCCATGCACTTTGTGTCAGGCTTTATCCTCGCCATCATCTTTCAACCGGCCCATGTAATTGAAGGGACGGAATATCCGGTTGCCGATGCGCAGGGCAACCTTGAAAACAACTGGGCCATCCACCAACTGCATACCACCACCAATTTTGGGCACAAGCACAAATGGTTTTCATGGTACGTAGGCGGATTGAACTATCAAGTGGAGCATCATTTATTCCCCAATATCTGTCATGTTCATTACAGGAAGTTGGCACCCATCGTTGAGCAGACTGCCAAGGAATTTGGGCTCCCCTACAAATCCAAACAAACATTTGGTCAAGCAATTGTGGATCATGCAAAACAGATGAAGGAACTGGGCATGAAACCTGTTTCAAAGCCTACGCTACATCTTGCTTAGAATTATTTTTACCGCACTTAACAAATCGGTTGTTTCAAAATCCGCTTTGTTTTGTTGCTCAATTTCATCTCCGATCTGAATTGTACGTATGCCCAACTTTCGGGCAGGCACAATATCTCTTCCCCGATCGCCTACCATCCACGATCGGGTAACGTCAATTTGGAATTTGGCAATGGCTTTTTCAAACATTAAAGTGCCCGGCTTGCGCAACAGCGACTCAGTGACCGAAGGGTGATAGGGAGAAAAATAAAAATGGTCGATCAGGTAGTTGCACTGCTGTTGAAAAAATTGGTGGCACTCTTCCATTTGCTGTTGGGTGTACAATCCTTGTGCAATACCCGACTGGTTGGTAACTACCACTACTACGAACCCATTTGATTTCAATTGTTTCAAGGCGCCAATCACACCTGGCAAAATTTTGAAATCGGCCACTTTAAAAGTATAATTCGGGTTATCCTTATTGATTACGCCATCGCGGTCGAGGAAAACACAAGGGTTCATAGTGGGGCAAGTTGATTAGGTTTAACTATCAATTCAAAAATTGAAGTGGTGTAGATTATAATGCAAGGGATTGTCTTTATCGAAAAACGGTCAAAGTAATTATCTTGAATAAAATTTGGGAACAAATCGGTTGGCGATAATGTGGTGAATACGAAGGCAAACAAAACCAGTGCAATACGCCAAGGTTGGTGTAGCCCGGAAGAGACACTCCAAAGGCCAACCCCTGCAATGGCTATTATAAAAGTAGGTGACTCCGCTTTGTGGTTAAAAATCACCATCCAAATCAAACTCATTGCGAGTATGGCCAACCGAAAACTGTAATGAGAATAAAATTTCACTCTTAAAAAAGGTACTGCAAACAATACGATCCCAATGAGCAACACTATATTTTGATTGGTGCTCACTCCCGACCATGCCTTGATAACGCCAATCAGTGAAAGATTGCCTGGAGTATAATCGCTTTGAAGCAGATGCCACCAACTCGCATAGCATGATTTCAAATGCAGCGGACCAATCATGATCATGGGCAGAAGCCCTAACAAGATCACGGCAGCAACGGAATACCCAACCAGCTTCCATCGCTGCGGATAAAGCAAGCAAAGTGCAAAGGCAAAGACCCCAAACAATTTGATGTAAACGGTTAGTGCAATAAGTAAGCACGCCAAAAAGAATTGCTGCTTTTCCATCAAGGCAAAGGCCATGACCACTAAGCCCGCAATCAACGCATTGCTCTGTGAATTTTGGAGATTGGTGAACAGTTCTGCCAAAAAGAAAAGAAGGATCAAGTTTTGTTTTTCCAAGTCAATTTTAGAAAGCATTCGTATTCCAAAAAACAATCCGAAGGCGTTTATCAAATTCCAAATGGTAAATCCCATTTCATCTGGCATCCAAGCCAAAGCACCAAAAAGTAAAGCAAAGGAAGGACTGTATTTATACAAATCCCAATGCTCATCCCAATGAAGGGAATACAGATCACTGCCATTTTTTAAATGAAAAAAGGACTGCTTAAAAATGATGTAGTTATTATAATAGGTGTAGTCACGGTCATTCGTCTGCGTAGGAAATCGCTTCGGCCCACCATAATATTGCTGCAGCGTTGCCACGACAGCCACTAACCCGTACACCACCAAAAGGGTGAACCTCTTTTTCAATAAAAAATCTTTCAGTTTAAGGCACATTCTTTTGGTGCAAAAATGATACTTTCGTTTTTTAAAATCCCCTTGCCGTGAGCAATGCCCTTGTTATCGTACCAACGTACAACGAAAAAGAGAACATCGTTCAGATTATCCAGGCCGTCTTGGCACAGCCCAAAGACTTTCACTTGCTGATCATTGACGACAATTCTCCCGATGGCACGGCATCCCTTATCAAAGAATCGCAAAATACTTATAATAACGGTACTGAAACAAAACTTCATTTGATCCAGCGTGCTGGAAAACTGGGGCTGGGCACGGCCTACATCGAAGGATTCCATTTTGCTATCAAAAATGGGTATGACTATATCTTGGAAATGGACGCGGATTTCTCGCACGACCCGCGCGACCTGAACCGGCTTTATCTCGCTTGCGCGGAAGGTGGCCATGACCTGTCCATAGGTTCACGCTACTCTACCGGTGTGAACGTGGTCAACTGGCCCATGAGCCGGGTACTCCTCTCCTATTTTGCAAGCCGTTATGTGCGCTTCATCACGGGCATCCCCATCCACGATACCACAGCCGGATTTGTCTGTTACCGAAAACAAGTACTTGAAAAAATCCAGCTCGACAAAATAAAATTCGTGGGCTATGCCTTCCAGATTGAAATGAAATTTTTGGCCTGGAAGTACGCGTTCAAAATAACAGAAGTACCTATCATCTTCACCGACCGCACCCTGGGCAAATCAAAAATGTCGGTAGGGATTTTTAAGGAAGGGTTTCTGGGCGTGATCCAGATGACGGTGAGGAGTTGGTTTAGAAAATTTGAATGAATTATGAAATTTGTTGTTTGTCTTGTGGGGGCGCATAAATATTTATAGTCTCCTTCCAATTCGTTATCTCCATTCTCGTTTCGATTTTTTTGTTCAGGCAGAATATTTACAAAACTACACCCAATCAATTTGAGCGGGTGATTGTCAATTCAATCAAACCTAATTGCCTGCACCGGTTGAATTCGGGCAATAAACCGGGTGGGCAGCAACAGCACCAGGGAGACCACAGCAAAAATAATCAGGTTTAAACTAATCACCGTAACCCAACTCCACTCTACCGGCACGTAGCTCATGTAGTAATCGTGCGCGTTCAATTGAATAAAGTGAAAACGGTATTGCAAAAAGCAAAGCCCCAGACCAATCGCATTGCCATACAGCAAGCCTTGTGCTATCAAACTTATTCCATTATAAACAAAAACCGAGCGCACTAATTTATTGGGCGCACCCAACGCCTTGAGCAAGCCTACCATGGGGATGCGCTCCATCACCAAAATCAGAATTACCGAGATCATGTTCACGCTCACCACAATTAAAATAATGCCAAGCAAAATGCGCACTTGCCTTTTCACGAGGTCAAGCCATTCAAACACCTGGATGTATTTGTCGCGCACGGTTTCAATATTCAAGTCATAATCCATGGCATCACCAAGCTGTCGCTGGGCTTCATCAAGTGCCGCTTGGTCAAAATCAAATTTATAACTCCACAAGGCTGCAGCTGTCCGGGCTACTTTATGCGGCTCTTCGGGGTTGTTGATCACGCGTTCTCCAATTGACGCCCAATACGCCCCCAAATCCTCCCTCCAGAGCCGAAAGGGATTGAAATTATTAAAATCGATGAGCACTTCCAATCCGCCAGCCTGATTGGAAGTCCATCCATTGAGTTGCTGCACCAACCTTATATCTCCAAGTATTACTTTGCTGTCGAAATAATCTGAAAGGTTGGTTTCATAAATGCCCACGATTTTCAGTTTGCGGTAGCGGGGAGGGTTTTGAAAAAAATGAAGGATGATGGCATCACCTACTTTTGCATTGATCTTATTGGCAATCACACGGCTGATGACAATGTCGTGCGAATAGCCTGAGTCGGGAAACGAAATAAATTTTCCGTCCACCATATTTTCCAAAAAAGCGGAGAGGTTAAAACTTTTTCCAACACCCTTAAAAACAATGCCCATCACCTCGTTTTCGGTTTTGATCAGGCCGGCTTTGTGGCTGTATTCCTGTATGTGTTTTACAAATGGAAATTTTTCAGGGTGTTGATACAAGTCAATTTTAAAATCAAAAGGCTGTTCGGCCACAGCATTGTTCAGCGTAAATTTAGTAATGAGCAGGTGATTGCTAAAACCGTAAATTTTTTCTTTCACCCCGCTTTGAAAACCCCGCATGATCAAAAACGAAACGATGGCAGCTGCCAGCCCAATCGCAATACTGCCCACGGCCACGCTGTGGATGGTGGAGGAAAAACTCCCGGTCTGTGCCGAGCGGATTCTTTTCGCTAGGAGATAAGAAAGGTTCAAGCCGATGCGTTAACTTGCAAAATAATAAAAAGGAAAATGATTTTTGCAGATAAAAATATTCCCTCAACCCCTACCACCCTTCCCTGGGCTAAGGAGTATCCGAAGAAAGTGGATAGGGTGAGGAGCAAATTCAAACGATTCTCGCTGACTCATTTGGTTTGGCTACTCCTTTCCATTTCTGCGTTGGGCCAATCTAAAACTAAAATTGTAACAGGGGCTGAACAGATGAACTTGCTCTTGCCGATGATCGAAAGCAAATCCGTTGCCTTGATGGTCAATACTACTTCAGTGATTGGTCAGGTTCATTTGGTGGATTCACTACAACGGTTAAAAGTAAACATTAAAAAAATATTCGCAGTTGAACATGGCTTTCGCGGTAAGGCCGATGCGGGCGAAACTGTAAATGATACAATTGATGCCCGCACAGGTTTGCCTGTTATTTCAATTTATGGAAACACCAAGAAGCCAACACCAGAACAATTGGCCGATGTGGATGTAGTCCTCTTCGATATTCAAGATGTTGGCGTGCGCTTCTTTACCTACATCAGTTCAATGCACTACCTTATGGAAGCCTGTGCCGAAAATAGAAAAAAAATAATCGTCCTTGATCGGCCTAACCCCAATGGCTCCTACATTGATGGACCCGTGCTAAACCTAGAATTAAAATCATTTGTAGGCATGCACCCGATACCGATTTTGCATGGATTGACAGTCGGTGAGCTGGCTCAAATGATCAACGGTGAAGGCTGGCTATCGGGCGGAAAAAAATGCGACCTGCACGTGCTCGCCATGAAGAATTATCATCACAGGAAAATATATTCGTTGTTGGTAAAACCCTCACCCAATCTCCCCAATGATCACACGATTGCCTTGTATCCATCGACTTGTTTGCTGGAAGGAACGGTGATCAGTGTTGGACGGGGAACGAAAAATCCTTTTGAAATCGTGGGCCATCCAAGTTTAAAAAATCAGCCATTTCATTTCAAGCCGGAGCGTATTGAAGGGATGGCCAAAAACCCTCCTTATGAAAACAAGGTTTGTTATGGATTAGACCTTCGTAAAGAAAATGCAAGTGGGCTGTCGCTTTCGTATCTGATCAAATTATTTCATGACTATCAAGACCCAGAGAAATTTTTTACCTCGTACTTCGATAAACTTGCGGGAAATAAAATCTTAAAAGAACAAATTAAAAAAGGTTTGAGCGAAGAAGACATCAAAGACTCGTGGAGAAAAGAATTGAATCAATACAAAACGATGAGAAAAAAATATCTGTTGTATCCGTGACACTCAAAAATTCAAAGATTCAAAATTTTAGCATCATTTTTTGAATTTCGAATGTTGAACAAATAAGCTGTACTTGAATATGACCAAAGCAGAAAAAGTATTAGACATCCTAAAAATATTAACCCAGTATTTCCCTAACCCTGAAGTGCCGCTTCACCACAAAGATGCGTACACGTTGTTGATCTCAGTTTTACTTTCAGCCCAGTGCACGGATGAACGGGTGAACAAAACCACGCCCGCTCTTTTCAAATTAGCCGATAATCCTTTTGACATGATGAACCATTCGGTGGAAGAAATCCGCGAGATCATCAAACCGTGTGGCCTCTCGCCCATGAAGTCCAAAGGCATCGTAGGGCTTTCAAAAATTTTAGTGGAGAAATACAACGGTGAAGTGCCTTCTACTTTTGAGGAACTGGAAGAGTTGCCGGCAGTAGGTCATAAAACAGCTTCGGTGGTTTTAACACAATGGTTTGGCAAGCCCGCCTTTCCGGTGGATACACACATTCACCGGCTCGCCTATCGTTGGGGGCTATCCACCGGAAAGAACGTAGAGCAAACTGAAAAAGATTTAAAAAAACTTATTCCCGAAAAAGACTGGAACAAAGCACATCTTCAAATTATTTACTTTGGGAGGAAATTTTGTCCAGCCCGTGGGCATCTGTGGGGCGAATGCCCGATTTGTAAAAAATATATGAGAAGAAAATTGAGGGATTAAAAAAATCAAACCAAAAGGCAGTTAAACCCCAATCACTTCTGTTTGACGATCAGCTTATAAAAATGTTGAAACAAGAAAATGGATAGGCTCCGCATCATCTTTATGGGCACGCCTGAATTTGCGGTGCCGAGTTTGGAAACCCTCGTTGAAAATAAATTCAATGTAGTGGCCGTGATTACTGCGCCCGACAAACCCCAAGGACGCGGACAAAAACTCACCGCATCGCCTGTAAAAAAATCCGCATTGAAATACAACATCCCCGTACTCCAACCCACCAATTTAAAGTCGCCCGGATTTCTTGAAGAGCTAAAAAATCATAAGGCCAACTTGCAGGTAGTCGTTGCCTTTCGGATGTTGCCCGAAATAGTGTGGTTCATGCCCGCACTCGGCACATTTAATTTACATGCTTCACTCCTGCCGCACTACCGCGGTGCAGCGCCCATCAATTGGGCGATCATCAATGGCGAAAAAGAAACGGGTGCCACCACCTTCTTTCTCCAACATGAAATCGATACCGGGAATATTATCTTTCAGGAAAAAGAACCGATCCGCGAAGACGATGATGCAGGCCAACTTTATGAACGCCTGATGCACAAAGGTGCAGCATTGGTTTTGAAAACAGTAAAAGCCATTGAAGTTGGGGGCTTCCCCTTCCTGCCGCAAAATGAATCTTCCTCGATCAAACACGCGCCAAAGATTTTTAAAGAAACATGTGAAATCAAGTGGGATAACCCTTCGGAGTCAATCCGAAATTTTGTGCGCGGCCTTAGTCCGTATCCTGCGGCCTGGACTACATTGAATGGAAAGGTTTTTAAAATATTCAAAGCGATGATTGATTCCGGAGACGGTAAACCAGAAACCGGAAACCCAGGAGAGCACAGCACCGATAACAAAACTTATCTTCACTTCAAAACCCAAGACGGGTGGTTGTCCCTCCTTGAGTTTCAACCCGAGGGAAAAAAGAGGATGCGTGTGGAAGAGTATTTTAGGGGAAATAAAATCTAAGTGGAATGGTACACTAAAAAATCTTTCCCGCATTCAATATCCCATTCGGGTCAAAAACTTTTTTGATGCCGCGCATCAGGTTAAGGTTCACTTCGCTCATGGCAAGCTGCATGTAGGGACGCTTGGCAATGCCGATGCCATGCTCTCCGGAAAGCGTGCCGCCCAAACTTACCGTCAGCTCAAAAATCTCTCTGATGCCTT
>JAYVMP010000285.1:0-3882 GCA_043758895.1 Bacteroidota bacterium | reverse complement strand
AGAACCACTCATAAAATTAATAGTAACATCATATCAAATCCTGTGTGTATTTTTAATTGAATGTTTATCTTCCAAAAAAATCGAGTATGAAACAATTCTTAGCGCTGGTGTTACTTTGTTCACTGGCAAATTGCCATCAGCGAAATACTAATGAACAATCGGTTGAGGGATTGCCTTTGTTTAAAAGGTTGATGTCATCAAAAGTAACGCTGCCCAATGGGTGGTCGTTAACCCCTGCCGGTAGCAGCCAGCCGCTGAACGACCTCCCGCTTAACTTGGTTGTGTCTCCTTCCGAAAAATGGCTGGCCGTAACCAACAATGGTCAAAGTACCCAATCCATCACCCTCATTGATGTGAAGAGTGAAAAGGTGCTGGATGATGTTGAAATAAAAAAATCGTGGGTTGGGCTGGCTTTTAGTGAAGACGAACAATTTCTGTATGCCTCGGGTGGAAACGATAATGTTGTCGTGATTTATAAAATCGAGAACGGGAAACTAAAAGGGGAAGGTGAAATAAAATTAGGAGAAGGAAAAGACAAAATTTCTCCGGGCGGACTGTGCGTAGATTCAAAAAACAACCGACTGTATGTAGTGGCTAAGGAATCCAACTCTTTTTTTATTTGTGATTTAAAGGAAAGGAAGGTTATCAAAGAAGAAAAATTGGAAGCAGAACCCTATACCTGCAAAATTTTCCCCGGTTCTGCCGAACTTTATATTTCTTTATGGGGCGGCAGCAAGGTGTTGGTGTATGATTTGGTCAAGGAAAAAATAATCCATGAAATCGCCACCAACAGTCATCCGAACGATATGGTCTTTACCAAAGACGGGAAATATCTTTTTGTTCCTAATGGCAATGACAATACTGTTTCCGTTATTGAAAATAGTTCGCATACGCTGCTCGAGCATATCTCTGCTTCCTTATTTCCAAATTCACCCATTGGATCGACCCCTAATGGCGTAGCGTTGTCGAAAGATGAGCAAACACTTTATGTGGCTAATGCGGATAACAATTGCCTGGCCGTTTTTGATGTAAGCGAAAAAGGAAACAGCCGCTCGAAGGGTTTTATTCCAACGGGTTGGTACCCTACTTCCGTAAAAACCATCGGAGAAAAAATTTATGTGACCAATGGAAAGGGATTTAGCTCGAAAGCCAATCCGCATGGTCCTAATCCATTTAAAAAGAAAAAGCCCCAAGAAGTTGGTGCCAACCCCGAGGCCAATAAAGAAGTGGTGGAGTACATCGGTGGATTGTTCAAAGGAACGCTTTCAATCATTGAAACACCGGATGAAAAAGCGCTGGCCGCCTATTCGCATCTTGTGTTCCTGAATACACCATTCAACAAAGAAAAGGAGCAACGTGCAGAAGGAGAAGCTGGCAACCCGGTGCCTCAAAAGTTGGGGGAGAAATCCCTAATTAACCACGTGTTCTACATCATCAAAGAAAACAGAACCTATGACCAGGTGTTGGGTGATGTAAAAGAAGGAAATGGTGATTCTTCGTTGTGCATTTTTCCCAAACGACTGACACCCAATCTGCATAAGCTGGTCAAAGACTTTGTGCTGCTCGATAATTTTTATGTCGATGCCGAGGTCTCTGCTGATGGCCATAACTGGTCAACGGCTGCCTATGCGAACGATTACGTAGAAAAGACGTGGGTAACGAGCTATGGTGGTCGCGGGGGGAGTTACGATTATGAAGGAACCCGCGCGATTGCTTTTCCTAAAAATGGTTTCATTTGGGATTTTTGCCAACGGGCAAATGTCTCCTATCGCACGTACGGAGAATTTGTGGACGATGGAAAAGCAAACTACCCGGGTGTGGAAAATCATTTTTGCAAAAAGTATAGTGGCTGGGACCTTGAAGTAAAAGATGTAGAACGCGAAAGGGAATGGGAGATTGATTTTGATTCCTTGCTTGCCCGTAATGAGGTGCCGCAATTCAACAGCCTCCGTTTTGGAAATGACCACACATCCGGTTCCAAAGCTGGTGCTTACAGCATTCCCGCTGCCATTGGCGACAATGATTTGGCAGTTGGTAAATTTATTGAACACCTCTCGAAGTCAAGCCTCTGGAGCCAATCGACTGTTTTTATTTTGGAAGACGATGCGCAAAATGGATCCGACCATGTGGATGCGCACCGGTCCACGGCTTATGTCATCAGTCCGTACGTGAAAAGAAAGTTTGTTGACCACACGATGTATTCTACTTCGGGAATGTTGCGCACTATCGAATTGATTTTGGGAATACCACCGATGAGCCAATACGATGCCGCGGCCATGCCGATGTATCGCCTTTTCACAGCCGATAAAGTTCTCGATCCCTTCACTGCCCTCCCGGCCAATGTGGACATCAATGAACGAAATGCTGCCGATCCTTCCAAGAAAAAATTAAGTTTTGACTTCAGGCATGAAGATGCCGCACCCGACATTGCATTCAATGAAGATATTTGGAAAGCCATGCGAGGGGCAAACAGTAGTATGCCTGCTCCCAGAAGGAGTGCTTTTGTGATGGCATCCGCTAAGACAGAAGCCGGAGATGATGATGAGTAGTTATTCCTTCTCCCTATCCGTTGACATAGTGCTGCATCAAAGAAACTGCACTTAGCTTTGTGTTTTTTATTTCTTGAAAAACTTCCATTCCAAATTTTGGGAATGTGGTTGAATGTATGGTTGTTATTTTCTTATTTTCGGTTTCTTTTTAGGCGAGGCTTTCGCCTTTTTGTTGAAGGCGAGGCAAAGGCTAATCCAATAGTCAAAATCTTTTTTTGATTCGAAGCCTTCTTTGGTTACGTGCACATAGCCAATATAATCGCGGCCTTTCATCTTCACGGTGCTACATCCTTTTTTTGAAAGAGCCTCTTCGTGCAAGGCCGGATCAATGCGGCACATGATTTTGTCATCCCCCGCGCTGATGCACATCTTTCCGTTCACCATAAACGTGACACCGCGGAATATTCTTTTTTCCTCTACGCGTGGCAGGTGAGCCAGCGCTTCCCGGATGCGGTTAGTGAGTTGTTCGTTGTAGGCCACCAAGTAAAATTAAATAAAAGCCGTCAGGTTAGAAGTCTTGAATGTACACACTAGGAATATGGCTATACCTACTGACTCACCACCATTTTCTCAACTTTTTCTTGATGCTGAACCAATCGGTCTACTGCTGGAACTAAATCGGCCATAAGTGCAATCAATTGTTTTATCGGATCGACTAATTTCATAATACGAATTAATACGAATGTATTTAAATTTTCACAGGTTCCCGATGCCCCACCCACGTAAAACGTTTGGTCACATATTCCGGATTGGTAAAAGAGGCGTTGCCTGCCGGGTTTCCGCCAGTAACATGGAAGTCGGAGAAGGCGGCATTCTGGTTCATGTAAATGCTGCCCGTCAAATTGAATGAAACCGGTGTGGCCGCCAGCGCCATGGCATCGGCAATTTCTTCACGCACTTCTGCACTCGTAGTGTAGGCGCCACACGAAATCGCTCCGTGCTTTTGGGCCATCTCTTGTGCGAGGGCAATAGATTGATCTGTGTTTTTGGTTTTTATCAGCAAGGCGATCGGCCCGAATAACTCTTTGCTGTAAACTTCTTTTTGGCTGGCATTGAGTTCAATAACAATTGGGGTTGCTGTGCGTGCGTTTTTGAATTGCGGATTTTCTATGCTGCGTGATTTGAGCAACACTTTGCCCGGCAGTTTTTCGGCTTCAATTACGCGCTCGCTTGTTTTCTTGTTTTGTACCGCACCGAGCACAAACGGCCCAGCTTTCGGGTTATCAACAAGCCCATTGATCTGCCCAATAAATTTTTGTGCAAAGGCATCGAACGAAATTTTCCCGTTGGGCGAATCAATGCCTCCTTCGGGAATATAAAAATTTTGCGGGGC
>JAYVMP010000284.1:0-7261 GCA_043758895.1 Bacteroidota bacterium | reverse complement strand
TTGGCAGTCTAAAAAACTGCAATATCCCATTAATGAAATAAAGCAAACGAAGGGGGAAACTTTTTTTGGGAACTGCCTGGTCAATTTCAAAGGCTGGTTTTCCTGTTTTTGAAACAGTAGGCATTGCCCTGTTCCTTTTCTCGATCACTAAAATATTATCGTAATAGTGTAGCGAATCCATGGAGGTGGTAAGCGCATCTACCCGAAATAATTTTTGGTCGGAATGAAACGCATTGAGCCGATCAACCAGGTTTTTAGTAAACTCAATAAACGAACCTCTCCGCTTAAAACCTCCGCCATAACCCAGGTGGTAGGAAGTAGCCAAATCCTCGCATACGTAAACTCCGTCCGGTTTTATCTTTTGAAAGAGTTCCTCGAAAGTGAAAATCTGTTGCTTCATTTTGTGCCCCCCATCATCGATTAAAATATCAATGTCGGGAAGTTCATTTTTTAATTTCCGCAGAAAGTTTCTGTCCGATTGAGAGCCGATGATGATTTCGATATTTTCTTCCTGCAATGCCGCAACGCGAGGGTTAATATCAATTCCAAAGATTTTTGCCTGCGGCCCAAAATAATTTTTCCACATCTGCAAACTGCCGCCATGGAAAACCCCGATCTCCACCACAACGATTTCTTTTCCTTTAAATTTTTTGAAATGGCGGTCATAGACATCAAAATAATGATGCCATTTGTGAATCAGTCTTCCTGGATTGTGGTTAAAATAGTGCTCGAGTTCATTCATTTCGTATTCTTTTTTAGAGCGCAATAATTTTCTGATGGGGGATTTAAAATAGTGTGCAAAAATACTCTTCTATGAATCCTGAAACAATAATCAGGATCGTACTTTTGATATTTAGCCTATTGATCTGAACCAACTATTTTAGGATTTTAGTAAGCTGAAAAACTTTTATTTCGTTTCGGTAGCCCCAAAGCAATATTCCAATACCAATCAAGATGTAAAAGGAATGAGCAACCCAGGGATGTGCTGCACCCCACAGCGGTTCGATGGTCACAATTAGTAGGGCTATTGCCAAGGGCGCGGTAATCAATTTAAAAACGTTAAACTGGAAGTGGAACCTAAGCCTGATACCAAAATATAAAATCAGTACTTCCATAGCGTAGCCTGCCCATGTTGCCAGGATCACACCCATGACGCCATACGTTGGCAGGAGGATGATCATCAGTAAAATCTTTGTGGCAACGATAAAAAAGTAGAAATAAGGCAGCGGCCTGGAATATTTTAAAGCCGCATAGGGCATGGCCACATAAAATCGCATTGAGCGCAGCAGATAAGTTACTGCAATGAACGGCATCCAGGCGATGGCACCAAGGTAGGTGGGCTTATTGAACCACTGGAAGAGAATGGGGAAAGCTAAAATACTGAAGCCAACCAACAGGATGACGACTGCCGTGAGGCCATTGTAATAACGGTTAATTTCTGGAGTTGCTTTTTTTTCTGTTTGAAGTGCCACCATGCCCAACACTTTAGGTGTAAATGAATTGTACAAACCAACCAGCACAAACTCAATGGACGACATACACTTATATGCAAAATCATAGGTACCGATTTGCGCCATGGGCAAGTAAAACTGCATCATCACCTTGTCGTAATAATTATTAAACCACTGAATAATTTGATACACCAGCACAGGTTGGTTGAACCCCAGCGTGCTTTTGATCAACGGAAAATCAAAATGGAAACCAAACTGGCGATAGATGCTTGCCCATACCCACAGGCCGCTAATTGCCACCGCTAAAAATCTCCCCGTGATTGGGCCTATCAAATCATTTGGAAAAATCAAAAGCCCGCCAATTGTAAGGAAGGCAATCAACGAAAACGAGAGTAGGTTAAACCACAAAAAGGAGATGGCTTTTTCCTGGGTTTGCATCAGGCTATTGTTCACTTTAATGGCCGCTTGAAATAGTGCAGTGATCACCGAGAGAACGCCATACGGGTAAAAGAGGATTTTCGATTGGGAATAGACTTTTGCAAAAACCCAATTCCCAACAACAGCAAAGACAAGCCCTGTAAGCACCCCAAGAATAAGAATGAAGGTAAAAGCTGAACTAACAAACTTCCCCAATTTTTCTTTGTCGTGTTTATATTCGTGGAAGTAAGTATAAACCGAAGTGTCAAAACTATAAGTTATAAAAACCTGAACTAGCAACGAGAAGCCGGAATACAGGGCAAACGAGCCGTACAGCGAAGGCGAGAGATAGGTAAGGTAAAAGGGCAGCAATAAAATAGCACTCGCCATGGGCAATGCGCCCGCGATGGTGTAGAAAATGGAATTGCGGATAAATTTTTTCGTGATCAAGGTTGCGCAGTAATCAAATTCAATAGACTGGCCACTTGCTTGGCCAATTGCCGATGGGAATATTTTTGTGAATTGATGTTCGCAAAATTTGATTCTCCACGTTCAAATTTTAGGTACAAATCCACCACGTGTTGTTTAATACCCACTCGGTCTCCAAATGAAAAACATTGGCCGGCACCGGTCTCGGATAGGATTTGAGCCGCATCGCCATCGGTTGGGCCAATCATCAGGATTGGTCGCTGGGTGGCGAGGTATTCGAATAGTTTTCCGGTAAGCACAAACTTTGTTTGCTCAAAAATACAAAGAAGTAAAACTTGTGCGCTACTGATCTGCTGCACGGCTTCATCATGTGGTTGAAACGGGGTCAGCCTTAAAAATTCGTTAAGCCCAGAATTCTGAATTGATTCAATTACAATAGGGTCCACTCTTCCCATCAATTTAATTTTCAATTTTAAAAACATCGGATGGTTTTCTTTTTTCAATTCGGCTAATACTTCCCACAGGTTGGTCGGGTTGATGCGGGAGAAAAAAGTACCAACGTGAACAATTGTAAATTCCCGGTCAAGTTCATGCTTATTTTTTGCGAAATCTGCTTCATCAAATCCATTGGTAACGATGGAAACCCTCCGCTTGCTTTTACCTTCAAATTCAGTCTTCATTCCACCACCAACCACGGTCACAGCATCGGCCGTTTTCAAAACCTGCAACTCCATCCGATGATGTTCTCGATCTGCCCATAGAGTGAGCAGCAGTTCATTATAATAGTCCATCGTTGTCCAAGGATCGCGAAAATCGGCAAGCCATGGAAGTCCGGTCTTTTTCTTCAACCCTAAAGCAATTAGGTGGGTGCTGTGGGGTGGCCCTGTTGATACGATTGCCGAAACTGGATTTTCTTTCAAATAGGAGGTTAGGTATTTTATTGATGGGCGGATCCAAAATGCGCGGGCATCGGGGATAAAAAAATTGCTACGAAGCCAATTCGAAATTTTTTCGGTTGCAGAAGCACGGTACTTGGGCTTGATGTCGCCAAGGCCGCCCGAGTTTTTGTTGCGCGAAAAGAATTGATACATCCGATGCGGTTCCCAAATTGGTCGCTTCAACACGTGTAGGTTTTCTGGCACATCCTTTATCAAAGACGCGTCCATTAATGGATAACTGCCATTGCTTACTGTATAAATGACCGGTTCCCATTCGTTTTCACAAAGGTACTTTGAGAATTTCACCCAACGCACCACCGCAATGCCACCCGCTGGCGGCCAATAATAAGTTATGATCAGCACCTTTTTTTTCATGGCTGATAAAAAGTTGGCTGCAAATGGTGAGCAGCAGGAAGTGGGCTACAGGCAGAAGGCAACATCAGCAAAATAAGTAGGAGAAATTTTACGGAACATTAGTTGACCAAACGGAAATCCAAATAGCCCTTCACCACATTCAACGCCCGATCAAAATTGCTGTTGTTCGGAATTACCAAATCGGAATGGTGCTTCAAGGGTTCGATCAATGATTCATAAATTGGCATCACATGGTATTGATAGCGATAGAGTACATCGTCCAGATCATAGCCCCGCTCTACTTGGTCGCGTTTGATTCGTCTTCCCAATTTCACATGATCCTTGGCTTCAATAAAAATTTTCAAATCCAGTTCTTTCCCGATTTCTTCAAAATATTGAACAAATAAACCCTCTACGATCAGTATCGGTGCGGCTTTAAACTTTAATTGCTTGGGTTTGACTGATGCGTTATTAAAAGTATATTCCCTTTTAACTATATCGTGGCCTGCTTTCAATTTCAATAAATCGTTCAAGAAGGTTTCCCGGTCGATGGAAATTGGAAGATCAAAATTTTTCACCCCGTTTTCATCGAGGGGCTGGCGATCGCGCGGCCAGTAATAATTGTCTTGTGAGATAAAGCAAATCTGTGACCGTTTGAAGTGTGCCGACAGCCCCTGCAAAAAAAAAGTTTTGCCCGAACCGCTTCCTCCCGTAATGCCAATGGTAAACGATTTCATTGGTTTCAAAAATACAGATTAAAGATTCAAAATTGAACTCTATAGCTAATGTTTTGCTCCTTGCCCTGCGGTGCTGCTGATTGGCATTTGATTTAGGTGTAGAATTCGCTTCCTAAAAATTTAACTAATTGCTTTACGGCCAGGGCACGGTGGCTGATCGAATTCTTTTCTTCCAAGGTTAGTTCGGCCAATGTTTTTGTCATTCCTTCGGGAACAAAAACAGGGTCGTAGCCAAATCCTCCATGGCCGCTGGCTTCCCTTGCAATCGTCCCTTTCAATATTCCTTCAAACTGAAACGCCCGTTGAGCAACGATGAGGGTGATCACGGTAATGAATTGCGCCTCCCGTTGGCTGATTTCGTAAAGGTTTTTCAGCAACAAATTCATGTTATCGCCATGGCATCTTTGATATCCTGCATAGATTGCCGAATCTACACCGGGTGCCTTGTTCAACGCAGTTACTTCTAACCCTGAATCGTCCGCAAAACAATCCACCATGAATTTTTTATTCACATACTCCGCTTTTTGTTTTGAATTTCCGTGAATGCTGCCGGTTGTTTCCGGCAGTTCTTCATGGCAACCGATATCATTCAAATTCATAAGCGTAAAAGTGCCTACCAACAACGATTTAACTTCCTCAAGTTTATGTTGATTTCGGGTGGCAAAACAGAGCCTCATGGATTATGAATGACCTTGAGTATTTTTAATTGATAGACCAGGGTTGAATTACCGGGAACGGTGGTGCTGGCCACATTACCATAGGCGTAACCAGAAGGAACATACAACGTGGCCAGTACACCTTGCGGAATTTTTGGCAGACCGATTTTCCAGCCAGTCAGTTGTGTGTTGAGAAAGACCTTTGTCGTGGTATCGGTAGTAATGAATTTAGTAGCATTCAATATTTTCAACGAATACGTGATGAGCACAGAATCATGGAGCACCGGATAGACTGCCGAAGTCTTGACGCTATCAAATGCGTAGCGCACACCAGAAGGGTCTTTAAATAAAGTAATAGAACCTGTGCGCAGCGAATCTGCAATTGAAGTGGTGTACGTGTCGATGGCCGCAATGTCGTTGGTCAGTTGAGTTCCCTTTATACCAAGCAACTTTACTTTGTAAAGCAGGTTGGCATTGGGAGGGATTGCATTGTTCGAGTTGGATGTAGTGCCTACATTGGGAGCCGCACCAAAAGCAAGCCCGGAAGGAATGTACAATTCGCCTGAACTTCCCACAGGAAATTTGGGCAAACCTAATTGCATGCCCGATATCGCGCTGGCGAGCAATACGGTGAGCGAAGTCGCGCTACCCACTTGAACCATGGAGGGGATCAATTTCGCAGTGTAAGAAAGGATTACCGAGTCGGTCAGCACCGGATAAACCCCCAAAGTCAGCGAGTCGATCTTGTACCAGACTCCCGGCTGGACTTTCGTAGTAACAATATTATTTTTCTTCAAAAATGCTGCGATGGAAATGGTATCCAACTTTAATTGGGCCTGTGAGGTCAGTGCATTATCCTTGAAGCAAGAGAACAGCATAAAATGGAAGAAAAAGAATATAAGTGCTGTCTTTTTCATCACCTATGCGACATTTTATCAAATCGTGCTAACCTTTAGCAATTGAATGGTGAAAACCAGGTTAGAGTTTATGGGGATCGAATTAGTTGGCGATGCCCCATACCCTAAACTCGATGGAACATACAACGTACACTTCGAGCCTTCTTTAACGTTAACCAATCCGACTTGCCACCCCAATACCAACGTGGAGAGCAAGAACTTTGAAGAAGAAGATTGGTCCACCAATTGGCCGTTGGACATCAGCGTAACTGTATATTTAACGGTTACGTAATCAGTAAGGCGAGGCTTTGCTCCGGTGCCTGCGCTGTCAATCGAATAATGCAAACCACTGGGATCAGAAATAGCTTGGATGGATTTGCTCATCAAATAGGCATTTATGGCGGCAGTGTCCAATTTGAGTTGGTAATCCTTCACATCCCGCAGCTTAAATTGGAAAATCAAATTTGAATTTGCCGGGATACCATTTTTGGTGCTTGTTTGGTAGGCCAAATACGAAGGCATAAATATCCTGCCTTTGCTGCCCTGCTGAAACTGAGGCATGGCATATTGAATACCTGGAAGCAAGGTGGAAAGCACAAAAGTAATAGGCGTGGCGGACTGATCTGCAACTTTGTTTGATGGGAGCAGATTGGTGGAGTAGTCAACCGTGATGGAGTCATTGAACGTTGCCCTTTTCCCTTTTGACGCGGAGTCAATAATGAACCAAACTCCCGAGGGAAGTTTGGTTGCTGAGATATTGTTCTGTATTATATAACTCCGTATTGCCGTGGTATCATTGGTATATTGGGCTGTCGGATCATAGAAAGAAGTTGGTTTAGAGCATGCGCTTAACAGCGCAATTGCACCACACCAAAGAAGCAAACGGTTATGGGCCTGCTTACTTAACATCCACCAGCTCTAAATCAAAAGCCAAAATGGAATTCTCTACAATATCCTCACCACTCTTCTGCCTCCCGTAGGCCAATGTAGAGGGAATGTAAACCGTCATCTTGCACCCTTTGTTCATGAGTTTCAATGCTTCATCCCATCCTTTGATCACACCACCACGGCCAATGTTTACAGGGTAAGGCGCATATCCGCGGCCTTGCCGGTAGAGGTTTTTTTCTTTTGCTATGGATTCAATGCAGGTATCAAAATATTTTCCGTTCAATAAATAGCCGGCATAATTTACGGAGGCCGTTTGGCCATCCTTAGCATTTTCTCCTTTGCCCGGCTTGGTAATCACATAGCGAAGGCCTGCTGAAGTCCGCATCGCTTTTACGTTTTTCTCCTTCAAATAATTATCCATGATTACAGTGTCTTTGGCTAGTTGCTCTTGCTGGTCTTTAAGCATTTTTTCATTTTGCTTGGCAATAAGCTCGG
>JAYVMP010000283.1:0-17994 GCA_043758895.1 Bacteroidota bacterium | reverse complement strand
AAACCCGATTCCTTGTTGCAGGTCTGCTTAGTTCCTCTCACTCTTGAAAAATATTCCAATGTATTTGTCGATTCTATCTACCTGGACAATCCGTTTACTATTGGCGGAGAAAAAAACACCATCCGGGTACGGCTGCATAATTCGGGAAAGAAAAATGTGGAAGGACTGGTCACCAAACTTTTCATCAATGGAGTGCAAGCTGCTGCCACTTCGGTGAACATCAGCCCCGATAGTTTTACCGATGTTCCTTTTGATGTTGTTTCGGGCCTCACCGGCAACAACGAGGCGATCGTCAGCTTTAGCGATTTTCCGATCAGTTTCGACAACGAATTTTTTTTTACCCTTAACCATACCTACAAACTCAACGTAATTGAAATTAAGCCCAACACCTTGCCTACCTATGTCGAAAAGGTCTTTGGCAATAAAGCTATTTTTTATTTTAAGACCTTCAGCACCTCCAATTTAAATTATAGTTTATTGATCAAGGCCAATTTGGTTGTGTTGAATGGAATCGACCAACTGGATGATGCACTTTTAATGGCCATCCATTCCTATAAAAAAAAATTTGGTGCAATGCTCGTAGTGCCGGGCACAAAACCGGATATAAATTCTTACCGGAAGTTGCTGGCCTTACCCGTTATTAAACCGGGTCAATCGGAACCAACGGAACTTGAAAAACCTGATTTGCAAAATCCATTTTTTGCCAATGTGTTGGAAAACAAGAATCTGCCTATTGCCATGCCACGTGCCTATCCCATTTTAGATTGGGGGGCAGATCGCTCCGCCATTCTTAAATTCAAAAACAACAAACCCTTTCTTTCACAATTCGGTAAAACCTTTATACTCGCTTCCCCACTTGAAAAAAGTTTTACTGATTTTTTCAACCAAGCCCTTTTTGTTCCGGTCATGTACCGCATTGCTGCATCGGGAAAAAAAGCAGAGCAGCCATTGTTCTATCCGCTCACTTCATCCACCATTATCTTCCCTTCAGACAGCCTCATGGATGAAGAGCCGGTAAAGTTGGTTGGCGACCAGGAGTTCATACCTTCGCAGCACAAAACCAACGGGGAACTTTTGTTGGCGTTGCCAAAGTTTGCAGTATCGGCTGGTTTTTATAAAGTGGTCAATAAAAAGGATACGATCGGGCTTGTCGCTTTTGATCCTGACAAAAAGGAGTCTTTGCTTCAGCAGCTGACGGGCGAAGAAGCCAAGACCGCACTTGGCGGGCATGGCAATATTTCTGTTTTCAAAACCAAGTCACCCGAAACCTTTAGCCGCGAAATAAAGGAAAGGTATTTGGGTACACCTTTATGGAAATACACCATTTTGTTGGCATTGACTTTTTTACTTGCGGAAATACTTTTAATCCGGTTTTTAAAATAACTTTGCTAAAACAAGCTGATTCAACTTACCGCAAAATTCAAATTTATGTTGGTGAATGAAACAAATCAGGAGATCGAAAAATAGCATTGTTTCTTTATCGGACAATTGAAATATGAAAATCCTCCTCCAATCTGTCCGCATTGTCAACACAGCCTCTCCCTTTCACCTCAAGAAAAAAAATGTGCTTATCGCCAACGGGAGCATTGCCGAAATTGGAGACAAAAATTTTCAGGCCGACAAAACCATTGATGGTGATCAGATGTATTTAAGCGCGGGCTGGTTTGACTTGGGCACATTTGTTGGCGATCCTGGACTTGAACAGCGCGAAGACCTTAATTCATTGACCAAAGCAGCAGCCAGTGGCGGCTTCACCGAAGTGGCGGTTCTTCCAAACACACACCCGGCCGTTCAAACCAAAAATGAAGTAAGCTACCTCACCCAATATAACGACACCCGCCTGGTGCAGATTCATCCCTTGGCTGCGGTTACCAAAAATTGCAAAGGGGAAGAACTTACCGACATGATCGATCTTCACGAAGCCGGTGCAACGGCTTTTACGGATGGACTAAAACCACTTTGGCACACCGATATCTTTTTGAAGTCGCTTCAATATTTGCAAAAATTCAACGGCCTGCTCATCGATCATCCCGAAGATATTTGGTTGGATCTTTTCGGGCAAATGCACGAAGGGCCACAGAGTGCATCGCTTGGACTTAAGGGCATGCCCCGCATTGCGGAAGAAATTGCGGTGAGCAGAAACCTAAAATTATTGGAGTATGCCGGAGGCCGCCTGCATTTTTCGAGGATATCGTCCGCGAAAAGTATAAACCTCATCCGCGCGGCCAAGAAAAAGGGATTGAACGTAAGTTGTGATATCACCGGGTTTCAAACGCTGCTGCTGGACGAACAACTTGAAAATTTCGATACCAATTATAAAACCAATCCTCCGCTTCGCGAAAAGGCAGATGCAGAAGCATTGATTAAAGGATTGGCCGATGGCACAATCGATGTATTGTGCAGCGGTCACTTGCCCGTGGATGACGAAAACAAATTTTTAGAATTTGACCAGGCCGATTTTGGGATGATCAACCTGCAGACTTTTGCATCGCAGTTAACATCTCTTGCAGAAGAAATAAAACTAGAAGAGTTGATTCTTAAAATAGCCGAGGCACCGCGGCAACTGCTCTCCCTGCCCATCCCAAAAATTGATGTTGACGAAAAAGCAAACCTCACCTTGTTTGACCCCCAGCGCGAGTGGGTGTTTGCGGCAGCGAATAATTTTTCGAAATCCAAAAATTCACCATGGCTGAATAAGAAATTGACCGGAAAGGCCATCGCTATTTTTAGTAACGGCAAGATCAAAATTGAAGAGTAACAGAAGCCGATTTGCTTTTTCATATTCATTGATAAGCTGTCAAATTATTTTCCGGGCTACCCGGCTCTGGTTCGTGTCGACACGAACCACGGTATTGGCGAGCTTCACATGCGATATTTTCGATGAGTGGCAGGAATACTTTTTGCAGCCAGTTGAAGATTGACTTAGGGTTTAAGACAACAGAACGTAATGTGGTGGAAAAACCTATACACCCCGGCTGGTTCGTTGTACCGAAGCCCCACTATCGCAAAAACCCTGTTAGCGGTTCGTTGTTCTTCTTCGTGGTTGGTCTGTCCGCTTTACCACGGAATTTCACCTGTTGCAGGATTGGTTTCTTCGCAAAAGAATTTTCCTGTTGGTCCGTCTTGTCCAGGGAAAACCAAACGAAACATTGCACAAATTATACTGTATTATTTTAGTCGCCATGTATAGTTGGAGTTTTAATGCTTGCCTGCCATTCTTCCTATTCTCAAAATTACTTTCTTTTTAATAAGAAGAGTTATCGCCAGGCGATCTATAGGGTAGGGGATCAAGTTGCTTTTAGGCTAAAAGGAAGTAGAAAGAAAGTTTCGGGAAAGATAACTTCGATCAATGATTCCATTCTTGTACTTGAATCATCCGTTTTCATTAAACCTGCTTCTATTTCGGAAATTTATGTTGATAAAAAAATTAGAAATTGGTTTGTTATCAGATACAAATACGCTTTGGTATTGCCGATGGTTGGCGCAACATATATTCTGGCCGATGCGGTTAATACCGGCGAGTTTGATCCTAAAACATTGAAAATAGGTTCGGCATTTATCGTTGCTGGTGTTCTTTTTAAGATTCTAATGCCCAGAACCATTAAAATTTGGGGTAAACGTAAGGTTGCAATCATTCGCGATAGGGCGTGAGCCCTTTTTTCTTCGCAGAGTTTCCGAAACGGGTAACTCTGCGAAGAAAAGATAATGCTGGTAAACGATCTTTTGGTTTCGGATTTCTTGGTAATCACTACCATGAGAACCTGGGCAATGAGCGCACTTTAGTCGGACCACAGTGATTTTTTTTAAATATGGATTACCGGTGAATTTGTAAAGATCGTATTAACGCCATGCTTTCCTGCGGCTTCTTCCGGTCGATCTGACTTTACCCAAGTAACGCTCCTTTGGGGTGGAGTGGTAGAAAAATTAAATCGAAAAATTTTCTCCATAAGAACGTTAGGCATGAAACGATTTTTTGAATTCATTAATTACCTAAACGAGTTAGCCACCCACTCGCCCAAAGCGGGGCCATGCTTGAAGCCATGGCCGGAGCCTCCGCCAAGAAACCATACGTTGTTGGCACCTGGGTGCTGCTCAAAAATAAAATTGCCGTCCGGTGAATTTTCATAAGGACAAACACGGTTTTCAAGTAGTGGTGCATCTTTTAATCCCGGAAAACGATGCGCGATAAATTTTAGCGCTTTAGTGAAAGTTTCGGGATTTCGTGTCCGCTCCCCGTTAGTGGGATCAAATAGTTCCCCGCGAATGTCCACCCCGATTTTAAAACCCCGGTTCCTATTTCCAGCGATGCCATAATAATAGTCTTGTCCATCCAAGTCAACCCACACGGGCAAGGAGCCATATACCTTTGATTGGACTTTGGGTGTTTTGAAATAATAGATTTCCTGTTTTGTGCAAATTATTTTTCCGCCAAGCACTGCCGGGAAAAGTTGAGGAAGCCACGCGCCACAGGCAAAGAGGTAAACATCTGCAGTTATTCTTTCTCCGGTAGATAAAAGTATATTTTCAATTTGCCCTGAAACTATCTTGCCTGGTTTAACCGATGCCTGAATAAATGTTCCGCCTTCGCGGAGGAATCCTTCGTTGACGGCCTGGCAACTTTCGCGCGCTTTCAGGTAGCCGCCATGCGGATCAAACCACCCGTGATGAAGGTCTTCGCAATTTATAAGGGGGTACTGTTTACTGAGTTGATCGCGGGTAAGGTATTTGTATTCTGCATTGTATTTTTTCGCAAAGGGGATGGAGTCATCAATCAATGGATTTATCTCTTGGTAACATAACCAGAGCACCCCCGTGTTAAAAAATAATTGCTTATTCCATCGTTGCTCATTTTCTTTCCATAGCTCAAGTGAGCGGATATTCATGCGGAAATAAAATTCGTTGGCTCCGTACGTGGACCGCGTCACCCGGGTTTCATCGCCCGAGCTGCTCAGGGTGTTGCCTGCGCCCCAGGCATCCACCAAGGTCACCTTATAGCCGCTTCGTAATAAAAAGAGCGAGGCCCATCCACCAAATGCTCCGGCACCTACCACGGCAATTTTGGATTTGCCGGGCAGCCTAATTTTTCTGTTGTTGAATGAAGTCGGTGCTGGGGCGAAGGTGTTGGTCATAGGTAAATACGTTGCCTGTTGTCTTTTAATCGTTATCGGTTATTTTTTTACAGACAACAATGGCGGATAACCGATAGCCATTAATTAGCCACCAACCACTTATCCCATTGAATGGCAATGGAAAGCAGGAGGAGGCAAAATAAGAAAATGGATAACCCTTTGTGGAGCCATGGTCTTGAATTTTTTAGGATCGCCATGAGGGAAAGCAAAATGAGAACCGCTGTTTGTGCCGTTAGCCCTTTCGCATCAAAATCACGGATAAACAACGTATCGAGAATGGAGAGAAATGCCAGCATGGCACCGAACAAAAAAATCTTACGGTAATTTTCGTAATAAAACTTCTTCAAGTCAATCCCGCCTTCATTGAAGCCAAAGGGGAAGAGGAGCCTAGCAAGAATAAAAAGAACAACCGGATAAAGCAGGATAAACAAAAACAAGGGAAGTCGCCATTTTTCAAAACTCCGCAACTCAAAAGTCACCCACCACTCTTGCACGTGCAGCACTAACACGAGGAAAATCCAAATCACATGTGGCCAATAAAGTTTTACCCTGTTGTTTTGATGGATAAGGTCTGCAATGCCGGTGAGTATTTGAGTGACCCCCAGCCCAAGAATGATGGAGATAAAAACGGTGACGTATTCAAAAGCACTGATCATTTGAAAAAATGTTAGCTCTAATCTTATTTTAAAACATTCTAAAATACCTCTTTTTTCTTGCTTTTAAGAAGTTTTAACTGGTTCGCACTCCTTTTTTGAAATTCGTTTTTCTAAACAGTTCACAAACTTGAAAGAAAAATATCGCTGTGGATAAATTTTATTTGAAATAATGCGATCACGGTGTAGATTTGTGCAATTCCGAATAAAAGCGGTTATCTAAACGTACCACGATGAACGAAAAAATATCTGGTCTTCTCAAGTTCCCTGTCCTCGCGCTGCTCGTCCTCTCAAGTTTAATTTCCTACTCGCAAGAAATATCGAAAGACGCTGCCGTTATCAAAGTGGGCGAAGAGCTGTTCAATGGCAATTGTAAATCCTGTCACCGGGTTAAACAGAAATTGGTTGGCCCTGCCTTGGCAGGTGTCTATGATCGCGCCCCCTCCATCGATTGGATAAAAAGTTGGGTCCGCAATTCATCAAAAGTCATCGCCACTGGCGATAAATATGCCAACACCTTATATACGGAGTACAACAAGAGCCAGATGACGGCTTTCACCAGCTACAAGGATGATCAGATCATGAGCATCCTCGCATACATTAAAGCTGAAGCTGATAAACCAGATGCACCTGCGGCAGGAACTCAAGTAGCGGGCAGTGGCGCAGCACAACCGTCCATCCCCTCTGGGTATTTGGATGCCATCCTTGGCGGGATGATCCTCATTTTGGTTTTGATGTTGGTGATCCTCGGACTGATTACCAGTGCGCTAAGGAAATATTTGAATGAAAAGCAGTTGGCGGAAGATGATAATGAAGTTGTTAATTCTCCGATCACCTTGGCCTCGTTCACCCGTAGCCCCGGTTTTATTTTCTTGGTCATATTTGTAGTGGCAGCCGTTTCTTTTAAAACGGTTATTGACGGACTTTATTCTATAGGTGTGCAGCAGGGTTATCAGCCCAAGCAGCCGATCGCTTTTTCGCACAAGCTTCATGCAGGTGCTTACGAGATCAACTGCAAGTATTGCCACACGGGTGTGATGAAAGGCAAGCAAGCCAACATCCCTTCCCCTAATATTTGTATGAACTGCCATTCGCAGATCAAACAAGAATCCCCAGAAATCCAAAAAATTTATGCGGCCATCGGGTATGACGTAAAGACGGCATCGTACACGGGCAAACAAAAGCCAATCGAATGGGTGCGAATTCACAACTTGCCTGACTTGGCTTATTTCAATCACTCTCAACACGTGAACGTAGGGGGCATCGAATGCCAAACTTGCCACGGGCCGATTGAAGAAATGGAACAGGTGAAACAATATTCATTGCTCACCATGGGCTGGTGCATTGATTGCCACCGCAAAACGAACGTGAATAACCAAGGCAACGCGTACTACGACAAACTGGTGCAAGTGCATGAAGCATCGAAAGGCAAGGGCAGCAAAATGAAAGTGGAAGACATTGGCGGCTTGGAGTGTTCGAAGTGCCACTATTGATTTACGATTTAGATTTTTGATTTACGATTTTAGATTCGCTCTATGAGTAACACTAAAAAGACATACTGGAAAGGGTTGGCCCAATTGAAGAACGATCCCAACTACGTGAAACATGCCGACAAGGAATTTGTTGACTTGGCCGTAGCCGAAGACCCGGGCCACTCGCGCAGGGATTTTCTCAAGATGATGGGCTTCAGTGTGGCAGCTGCATCGTTGGCCGCGTGCGAGGCACCCATCCGCAAAGCGATTCCGTATGTGATGAAACCAGTGGATGCCGATCCGGGCATTGCCAATTATTACGCTTCGAGTTATGTGAACGGAGGCGACTATTGCAGTATTGTTGTAAAAGTGCGCGATGGCCGCCCGATCAAAGTAGATGGCAATAGTTTATCAGCTATAACACTCGGAGGAACAAATGCACAGGTAGAGGCTTCAGTTCTTTCTTTGTATGACAACTATCGCTTGCGAGGCCCCAAAAAAGGAGAGGCAAGCACAGATTGGGAAACGATTGATAAAGAGATCATCGCTAAGTTGGAAGAAATTGCTGGTAAGGGCGGAGCGATCCGCATTGTAAGCAATACGATCCTTAGTCCAAGTACGTTGAAGACCATTGCGGATTTCAAAGTAAAATATCCTACCACGGAACACGTGCAGTACGATGCGGTTTCTGCTTATGGGATTTTGAAAGCCAATGAAGAATCGTTTGGTGTAGCAATCATACCGTCTTACGATTTCAGCAAAGCAAAAACGATTGTGAGTATTGGTGCCGATTTCCTTGGCACTTGGCTTTCACCCATCGAATTTGCCAAGCAATATGCTACCACACGCGAAGTGAGCGAAGAAAAACGAGAGATGTCGCGCCATTATCAGTTTGAATCAAATTTATCGTTGACGGGAGCCAATGCGGACTACCGCACAATGATCAAACCCTCGCAAGAAGGATTGGTGGTCGCGCAATTGTATAACCTGATTGCTGCGAAAGCAGGAGCGAAAGCTTTATCGGCCGGCATAGACAAAGTTGCCAACCTTGATAAAGCAGCCGAAGAACTGTGGGGAAATAAGGGAAGTTCTTTAGTGATTTCCGGTTCGAACGACAAAGCAGTTCAGGTTGTGGTGAATGCCATCAATGAGATGTTGGGCAATTACGGAACGACCATTAATTTAAGTTGGCCTGTCAATTTCCGTAAAGGTAATGACGAGAAAATGGCCTCGTTCATCAGTGAAGCAAAAGATGGAAAAATTGGCGGTGTCATTTTCTACAATTGCAACCCGGTTTATGATCATCCGATGGGCGAGGAGTTGGGCAATGCGTTGAAAAATATTTCGTTGACGGTTTCTACCTCGTACACTCCAGACGAAACCGCTTCGGCTTCGGCCTACATGGCGCCCGACCATCATTACCTTGAATCGTGGAACGATTTTGAGCCCAAAGCAAATTCCTATAGCTTATCACAACCTGCCATCACTCCAATTTTCAAGACGCGCCAAGCGCAAGAAAGTTTTGGGGTTTGGTCAGGTAGAAGCAGCGATGATTATTTTAGCCTAGTGCAGGCCAATTGGAAAAATTGGTTTTATGATAAAGCCGACAACGGAAAGAAAGAGGATAAAAATAAAAAGGAAGTAAAAGCGGTTGCGGTAAGCTTCCAAAATTTTTGGGACAAATGTTTGTATGATGGTGTATATCAGGCGGGTTCAGCCGATCCAAAAATTTCTTCTTTTGCAGGAAATTTAGAGTCTGCTGCTTCCTCTATTTCATCGAATTATAAGACGGCAAGCGAAGGAGTGGAGTTGGTAATCTACGAAAGTTATGGCGTAGGTTCAGGCGCTCAGGCCAACAATCCGCTGCTTCAGGAATTGCCTGATCCGATTACCAAAGCAGTTTGGGACCACTACGTTACCATCTCGCAAAAAGATGCGGCCAAATGGGGCATCAATAACGATGCAGAAGGCCGTACGCAATTGGTGAAGCTAACTGCCAATAGCAAGTCGGTGACGGTTGCCGCGTTGGTTCAACCCGGGCAGACCGAAGGAACAGTGGGCATTGCCTTAGGCTATGGCCGTACCAAGGTAGGAGCGGTGGCAGAAAATATTGGAGCGAGTGTTTATCCAATGATATCAATGCTCAATGGTTCTTTGAATTACAATGCTGCGGTTACCCTAGAAAAAACCACCGGGAATTTTCAGGTAGCGCAAACGCAAATTCACCAAACCTACATGGGTAGGGAGAGTGTCATACAGGAGTCAACGCTATCCGAATTTAAAAATGATGCCTTTGCCGGACGGGATATACCAAAAGTTACCGAATGGGAAGAAAAAGTTGATGCCTCTACGCTGAGTTTGTGGAAAGGTTTTCAATACCCTAACCATCATTGGGGAATGTCTATCGACTTGAACTCGTGCACGGGATGTGGTGCTTGTGTCGTAGCCTGTAACGTGGAGAACAACGTTGCCATCGTAGGGAAAGATGAGGTGATCCGCAGGCGTGAAATGCACTGGCTCCGCATTGACCGCTATTATAGCAGCCCGGAAGGAACGAAGCATGAGGATTACAAAGGGCTTGAGAAGGCTGCCGAAAATCCGGAAGTTACTTTCCAGCCGATGTTGTGCCAGCATTGCAACAACGCATCGTGCGAAACAGTTTGCCCCGTTGCCGCCACTACCCACAGCACAGAAGGATTAAATCAAATGACCTACAACAGGTGTATTGGCACGCGCTATTGTGCCAACAACTGTCCGTATAAAGTAAGAAGGTTCAATTGGTTTAAGTACCACGACAACCAGCAGTTCTATCAAGCAAACCCTGCGATGAATACGGACCTTGGTCGAATGGTGCTGAACCCTGAAGTTACTGTTCGTTCACGCGGTGTAATGGAAAAGTGTTCATTTTGTGTGCAGCGCATCCAAGCGGGCAAGTTGACCGCCAAGCGCGAGCGCAGAACCGTAAAAGATGGAGAAGTAGTTACCGCCTGCCAGGCTTCTTGTTCTTCCGGTGCGATTGTTTTCGGTGATATGAACGATACCGAAAGCCGCATCAGCAAGTTGCTGAAGATCGATCATTACATCGAGGTGGAAAAAGAGGGCAAGAAGGAAAAAGTGTTCAATCATAGTTTCGATAAAAAGATTGGTAACCCCCGTGCCTACCGCGTGTTGGAAGACATTGGGGTGAAACCTAATATTTTCTACTTGACCAAAATTAGGAACAAGGATAAAGCCAACGAACCTTCTTGATAGAATTTTGAATTTTGAATTTATAATATGCAAGTAACCTCAGCTTTACGCGAAACTCTGGTAACTGGAGGAAAAACAGTACGGGATGTTTCGGAAGACATTAGCAAGCAGGTAGAAGGAAAACCCACCAATCTTTGGTGGACGGCCATAAGCATTTCCTTTGTGCTTTTGCTTTTCGGATTTTATTGTTTGTGCGTGATGCTGTGGAAAGGAATCGGCATGTGGGGACTGAACAAAACGGTAGGCTGGGCTTGGGATATCACCAACTTCGTATGGTGGGTCGGTATCGGTCACGCGGGCACATTGATTTCTGCTATCCTTTTGTTGTTCCGCCAGCGTTGGAGAATGTCAATCAACAGGGCTGCGGAAGCAATGACAATTTTTGCGGTGATTTGTGCGGCCAGTTTTCCGGCTTTTCACATGGGTCGTTTGTGGCTTGGGTTTTATTGGGCGCTACCATTTCCGAATGCCTTCGGTTCGCTGTGGGTGAATTTTAATTCGCCTTTGTTATGGGATGTGTTTGCGATTTCGACTTACTTCTCCGTTTCATTGGTGTTCTGGTACATGGGCTTGGTGCCTGACTTTGCCGTGATCCGCGACCGTGCCGTGCGTATGGGCCACAAGACACGTGCATTGATTTATAACTCGTTGAGCTTTGGATGGAGTGGGGGAGCGAAAACCTGGATGCGCTATGAATCGGTGGCGTTGATCTTGGCAGGACTCTCCACACCGCTTGTACTTTCCGTTCATACCATTGTATCCATGGACTTTGCCACTTCGGTTATCCCGGGCTGGCATACCACCATCTTCCCGCCCTACTTCGTTGCGGGTGCAATCTTCTCCGGCTTCGCCATGGTGTTGACCTTGCTTCTCGTTACACGTAAAGTATTTCATCTGGAAGATTACATCACGGTTTATCATGTTGAGTTGATGAACATCATCATTATCGTGACCGGATCAATCGTGGGGATAGCTTACATTACTGAATTTTTCATTGCGTGGTATGGACAAGTACCTGCCGAACAATATGCTTTCATCAACCGGGCAACCGGCCCTTACTGGTGGGCATACTGGTCGATGATGACTTGCAATGTGATCTCCCCTCAATTATTCTGGTTCAAGAAAATAAGAACGAACTTGGTTTCCACCTTTATCATTTCAATTATTGTAAATATCGGGATGTGGTTCGAGCGTTTTGTGATCATCGTTACTTCGCTCCACCGCGATTATCTTCCATCGAGTTGGTCGATGTTTTATCCAACCATGTACGACATTGGTCAGTATGTATTTACGTTTGGTTTGTTCTTTACCTGCTTCTTGTTGTTCGCCAAATTTTTCCCAGTGATCAACATGGCTGAAGTGAAGAGCATTGTTAAATCCACCTCTGAAAAGAAATAGTGATATGGATAGCAATAGAAATTTTGTAGTTGGAGTTTACGATGATGAGGATGTACTCCTTCATGCCGTAGAGCAAGTTCGCGACAAGGGTGTTCGCATTCACGAAGTGTATTCTCCATTTCCGGTCCATGGACTGGATGATGCGCTTGGCTACCGCAGAACACGGTTGCCCATTGCGGCATTTATGTTCGGCATTACGGGAACAATCCTCGCGCTGTTCACACAAACCTGGATGCTCGGCTATGATTGGCCGATGGATATTGGGGGGAAGAATTTTGCCTCGTTGCCTCCGTTCATTCCGGTAACTTTTGAGTTTACGGTCTTACTTTCTGCTTTTGGAATGGTAGGAACGTTCTTTATAGTTAGCAACATGAAGCCGTATGGTTGGCCTCGCCAGTTCGACATTCGCAGCACAGACGATAAGCACGTGATGGCGATTGATTTGGCAGACAATAAATTGAGTAAAGATGAACTGGGTCGTATCTTAAAAGATAGCGGTGCATCGGAAGTGAATGAAAAGAACTTTTAATTCGTGCGTATGCGACTGATTACGAATTTATTTTTAGGTGTTTCCGCTGCGTTATTGCTTGCTGGCTGCAAAGCCGGTGGCGATTATCAGGGATTAGAGTATGCACCCAACATGTATCACTCGGTGGCCTATGAGCCGCTGACACAAGTCACTAACAAAGAGGCGGGTTGGTACTTTAACTCACTCGATGCAAGAGAAGGAGAATTTTACAATTCTAACCAATACAATCCCCATGCGATGAACATGCGGTTGCCTGCACCCCATACGGTTAGGCGCGATGCAAATGGGTGGCTTCCGTACCGAGGAGCTAATGACAGCACCGGTTTAAGGTTGGCGAATAGATTGGTGAACCCCTACGAGTCATCCCCGGCCCTTTTGGACCAAGGTAAGGTATTGTTCGAAACGTACTGCAAACATTGTCACGGGGCGAAAGGCGGTGGGGATGGCAAAGTGGCTCAAGGTGTAAAAATTGATGGCGTTGACCACAGTATGTACCCTGGGGTTGCCAACTTGCAAGGCGATGCCTATAAAAATATTACCGAAGGCCATATCTTCCACGTGATCACTTATGGCAAGGGCCTGATGGGCGCTCATGGTTCACAAGTGAGCGAAGAAGACCGATGGAAGATTGCCCTGTACGTAAAACAACTCCAAAAGAAATGATTTAACTTTTCAACTCAATGATAGCCGAAGAAAAATACGATTTTAAACCAGAGACCAAACGTAAGATTTTTATTCTTGGTTTAGTGGGGCTTTTGCTTTTTGGCCTTGGTGTTTTCATGGCCATGCGTGTTGGTGACGAACATGGAGGAGGAAGCGAGAAACATGCTTCTACAGCAGTAGCCAAAGACTTAACCGCTAGCGTTGCGCCAGCAGTGCATCAAGAACACGAAAACCAGGAAGCGAAGGAGGAACATGGAAGTTCCATTTGGCTCAAACGCATTTATACTTCCCTTTGGCAGAACAATATTTTCTTCACCGGCATCGGTATCATCGGGCTGTTTTTTATTGCCATTCAATACGCAGCTCAGGCAGGATGGTCTGCTGGGATAAATCGTATTCCACTGGCAATAGGAAGTTGGATTCCTGTTGCAGGCGTTCTCACGTTGGTATTGTGGTTTTTGGTAAAAGGAGATTTATTCCATTGGACGCATAGCAACCTCTACGTACAAGGCGAGCACTTCGATAAAATTATCAATGGCAAAGCGGGGTTCTTTTTCTGGCCGATGGCGGCAGGAAGTTTCCCTGTCTTTTTTATTGTGAGAATGATCTTATTCTTTGGCCTGTGGTATTTGTTCTTTATGTGGATTAAAAAAGAAATGCTTGCCGAAGACATGGATGGCTCGACCGACCATTGGTACAACGCACGTAAGCTCTCGGCTATCTTTTTGGTGATATTCGCAGTTTCTTCTTCTGTTTCAGCTTGGGATTGGGTGATGAGCATAGATACACACTGGTTCAGCACAATGTTTGGTTGGTATATTTTTGCGAGCTGGTGGGTGACGGGGTTATCGGTGATCACGTTGATTGTAGTTAACTTAAAAGAGGCGGGCTATTTAAAGATGGTTAACGCCAATCACTTGCACGATTTGGGTAAATTCATTTTCGCTTTCAGTATTTTTTGGACGTACATCTGGTTTAGCCAGTTCCTTTTGATCTACTATGCGAATATCCCTGAAGAGACGGTCTATTTCGTTGCGCGATTGAAAAATTCTCCTTACAGTTGGATATTTTATGCTAATTTATTCTTGAACTTTGTATTTCCATTCTTGTTATTGATGACGAGGGATGCAAAGCGGCACATCTCGATGCTGAAGGTAGTTTGCCCGATTGTGGTGGTTGGCCATTGGTTTGACTTTTACAATATGGTTACCCCTGGCGTAATGCAGCACAATGGCGGTATTGGATTTTTGGAAATAGGATTGGGGTTGGTATTTACAGCCGTATTTTTGTATGTGGTGCTGAATGCACTTTCAAAATTGCAATTGGTGGCCAAGCATCACCCGTTTATGGAAGAGAGTATGAATCACCATATTTAATTTAAGGACTAAAGGAACGCATTATGAATATGATCATTGGCCTGGGTGTTGTATTGGTGATTGGTATTCTCTTCATGATTTTCCGAATCGGAAATCTGGTGGAGGTAGTCAAAGGAAAAAGGGAAGAAAAGCATGAATGGAACAACCTTAACGCTCTGCTTCTTATGGTGTTTATGGTAGGTGGGTTAGGGCTGTTCTTTTGGTACTCGTTCAAACATTGGGGCACTTACGAGCCACCCGTGGCTTCGGTACATGGCAAGATAACAGATGATTTATTTTGGATCACCATGTGGGTGACAGTATTTGCCTTTACGATCATATTCATTGCCATGTTTTGGTTTACGTATGCCTATCGTTACGATAAAAACAGGAAGGCGGCCTTTTTTGCCGATAATCATTACCTTGAAATCACCTGGACGGTTGTGCCGGCCATCGTTTTAGCATTGTTGATCTTCAAAGGACTTCGTGCCTGGACGGACATTACGGGGCCAGCATCAAAAGATGCCGTGGTGATTGAAGTGATTGGCAAGCAGTTTGATTGGACGGCACGGTATCCAGGAGTTAAGGATAGAGAGTTAGGGCATCACAATTATAAATTGATTGATGCATCCAATGAATTTGGATTAGATCTTACCGACAAAAATTCTTTTGACGATTTTAAATCATTGACCTTGTATTTACCCAAGGGTAAGGAAGTTCTTTTGAAGATCCGTGCCAAAGATGTTATTCACAGCGTGTTCCTTCCGCATTTCCGTTTAAAAATGGATGCAGTGCCGGGTGTGGAAACTCACTTTAAGTTCACACCAACCAAGTCCACAGCGGATATGCGCGAAGAAACGGGTAACCCTAATTTCAATTATGAAATGGCCTGCACCGAAGTTTGCGGCAGAGGGCACTTCTCCATGCGATTCCCTGTCATCGTTTTGGAACCTGACGAATATGAAAAATGGATGGCTGCTCAGGATTCATGGCTCAAGCAAAATCCGGATTACTTGAAGTATGTTCCAGATAACCTCAAGGAAGCCGCAATGATTAAGGCAGGTCTGCCAATGATCACCACTATGATTCAAACACCAAATTCAGTATCCCTGAAATAAGAATACCATGGCTACAATAGATATTCACCCCCACACCTCCACTGAGCGCCACGATGCACATGACCACGGTCACGAGCACCATGGAAACTTTTGGACGAATTACATTTTCAGCGAAGACCATAAGGTCATCGCCAAACAATTTTTGATCACCGGTATGGCTTGGGCTTTGATCGGTGGGGTTCTTTCCGTACTGTTTCGTTTACAATTGGGTTTCCCTGAGGCAAACCTATCTTGGTTGAAACCAATACTTGGCGGATGGTTGACACCGGAAGGAAAAATTGATCCTGAATTTTATCTCGCGTTAGTAACCATGCACGGCACGATCATGGTGTTCTTTGTGCTTACAGCCGGCTTGAGCGGCACGTTTAGCAATTTCCTTATTCCGCTTCAGGTAGGAGCAAGGGACATGGCCTCGGGCTTTATGAACATGCTTTCGTATTGGTTTTTTTTCATGTCCAGTTGTGTGATGTTTACCTCACTGTTTATCTCCACAGGGCCGGCAGCCGGAGGGTGGGTAATCTATCCGCCATTGAGTGCATTGCCTCAGGCGATCTCCGGCTCGGGCCTCGGGATGACGCTTTGGTTGGTGTCGATGGCTTTATTTATTGTGAGTTCTTTACTGGGAAGCATCAATTACATCACCACCGTAATTAACATGCGGACGGTGGGCATGTCATTTACCAAATTGCCGTTAACGATTTGGGCATTTCTGCTCACCGCGGTAATTGGGATTCTTTCATTCCCTGTTCTTTTTGCAGCGGCTTTGCTTTTGATTTTTGACCGCAGCTTCGGTACCAGTTTTTATCTCTCTGATATTTATATCGGAGGAGAGGCATTGCCTAACCAAGGTGGAAGCCCTATTTTATTCCAGCATTTATTCTGGTTCCTGGGCCACCCGGAAGTTTACATTGTGTTGCTGCCGGCCCTTGGCATTACTTCTGAGATTATTGCTACCAACTCGCGCAAGCCAATCTTCGGCTACAAGGCGATGGTGGGCTCCATGCTGTTCATTGCCATCTTATCTTTCGTAGTTTGGGCGCATCACATGTTTGTAACGGGGATGAACCCTTTTCTCGGCTCGATCTTCACCTTGCTTACGCTGATCATTGCGGTTCCATCGGCTGTTAAAATATTCAATTATGTGACCACTATGTGGAAGGGAAATATCATTTTCACTCCGGCCATGTTGTTCTCCATTGGATTGGTTTCCTTTTTCCTCACAGGCGGGATCACAGGGGTGTTCCTTGGCAACTCCGCCATCGACATTCAATTGCACGACACGTATTTTGTGGTTGCCCACTTCCACTTGGTGATGGGCAGTGCTTCTTTCTTTGGAATGGTGGCGGGCATTTACCACTGGTTCCCAAAGATGTTTGGGCGCATGCTCAACGAGAAACTCGGCTACATCCATTTTTGGCTTACGTTTGTTGGCGTTTACATGGTATTTTTCCCAATGCACTACATTGGCATTGCTGGCTTCCCGCGCAGGTACTACTCTTGGACTAATTTTGAAACGTTCAGCGGTTTTGCTGATTTAAATTTCTTGGTGACCATCGCGGCAATTGTTACGCTTGCTGCACAGATTCTTTTCTTGTTTAATTTTATTTACAGTATTTTCCGCGGCCGCTTGGCACCGGCTAATCCATGGCAATCAAATACGTTGGAATGGACTACCCCACGCCATCCCCAACACGGCAACTGGCCTGGAGAAATCCCTACTGTTTATCGTTGGCCCTATGATTACAGCAAGCCTGGCGCGAAAGAGGATTATATTCCTCAGCACATTCCTTTTTCTGAAACGCCTGAATCCAACCTTCCACATGAAAATGAAGAGATCAAACTGGAAGGGCTTGGACCAGCGATAATTGTTGAAGAAAAGCACTGACAGAGCCGATAAGCAATTGACAACACCAGCGATCAGGGGATTTTACAGGCTTTGCCTTGCTACCCTGATCGCTGTTTATTTTTTGATCTTGGTGGGGGGGATTGTGCGAAGCACAGGCTCAGGAATGGGCTGCCCCGATTGGCCTAAGTGCTTTGGCTCATGGACACCGCCTACTTCGGTGGATCAACTGCCCTCCAACTACAAAGAAAACTATTCCACTTACCGCGAAAGGAAAAACCAAAAATTTGCCCATTACCTTAGGATGATCGGCATGAATGAAACAGCCAATAAAATTACTTCTGATCAATCGATTCTTACTGAAGCGGATTTCAATGCAGTAAAAACCTGGATCGAATATGTGAATCGGATGATTGGCGTCATTATCGGGCTCTTCATTGTTGCCTTGTTTTACCGGTCATTGCCATTTTGGAAAATTAAGCCCACCCTGTTTTGGTTGTCGATGGCTACCTTGATTGCAGTTATTCTTCAGGGCTGGTTTGGTTCGATTGTAGTTTCTACTAACCTGACCACCTGGACAATTTC
>JAYVMP010000282.1:0-2986 GCA_043758895.1 Bacteroidota bacterium | reverse complement strand
GATTTGGTATTATTTTTTCATTAACAAGAAAAAATCCGATAGGTTCTACATCACTTATACAAGTTTTTGGCACATAACAGCCTAAGATGCTTAAATTTGAGGACGTAACAACAAAGGTTAAACCTTCTTATTCTCCTGACAAACTTTTATTGAAGGGAAAGAATAACTGTGCTGCGTTGAGGCCACCGGTAATAGGATTCCCAATGCAAATCCGTACAGCAGTTTTGGCTTACCCAATTGGCTACACACTTACTTTTTTAAACTTCATCACCTGCCAGATCACCACGGGTGCCCCGATGAGTGAAGTCATTGCGTTCAGCGGAAGGGCTTGAGCACTGCCCGTAAGTTGCGCAATCGTATCACAAAATAATAGAAGCAGGGCACCACCGCACATCACCGCGGGCATTAAAATTTTATGATTCGTTGTTGGCATTACCAATCGTGCAAGATGCGGTACGGCCAATCCTACAAAAGCAATTGGTCCACAGAAAGCAGTAATCCCTCCGGTTACTAACCCCGTGGCAATCACGATCCAAAAACGCGAACGGCCTACATCAATGCCCAGGCTGCGCGCATAGTTTTCTCCAAGCAACCAACTGTTTAACGGCTTCAACAGAAAAATGATAATCGCTGCACCAAGTATAAAAACAGTAGTGAGGACGCCAATTTCTTTCCAACCGGTGTTGCCCACACTTCCCATCGTCCAGATCACGTACGATTGCAAATCATCTGCGCGGCTTACAAATTGCAGTATGCTCATGACGGACGAAGTGGCTGCCGCCAGCATCAGCCCGATGATAAGCAGCGAAGTATTGTCACGTACCCTTCTTGAAATCAAGAGCATCAGCAAAAGAACGAGTGCGCCACCGCCACTGGCTGCCAAGGCCAGGCTCCATTCATTCCAGCTTAAATTTAATCCGCGGCCAACCAGCAACAACAAACCCACCGCAAGGCTCGCCCCCGAACTAAGCCCAAGCACATCAGGCCCCGCCAAGGGGTTTCGAAAAAGCGTTTGCATCAGCAGGCCGCTCGCGGCAAGCCCCGCACCCGCCAACACGCAAGTCATTGCTTTCGGGAAACGGAACTGCCAAAGAATGGTATAGACCATTGATTCATTGGGCGCAAAGAGGTTGTTTAAAATGTCGGAGAATGAAAGGGAGGCACTCCCAATGCAAACGTTGATGCAAAACAGAAGCAAAAGGGCAATTAAAATAAATATAAATTTAATGGAATACGATGGGTTGGATTTCTCTTGCATTAAAGGCAAAGATAATTGAACTCCCGGGATGAAAAATCAAACAAATCCAAACTAAATTATTGGTCAAATTTTGCGAAAATCACTTACCCTTCAATGATTCCGTTGGATTTGTCATTGAAGCGATCTCAGGGTTCCATAAGAAATGCAAATCTAACAGTGTATTCATTTGTAACGTAGAGAAAGACGGCAACAAAAGAAAGACGAAATATAGGTGATTGCAAAGGCCATAACCAAGAACACTTGGGTAAGAACAATTGAGCCGCCTGGCCACTCGCAGTAGCCTGGCGACTTGTTATCGCTCACATAATATCATCCACCGTCACTGCGCTCACTTGTTTTTGTTTCACCAACTCGTTGAACTTGGGAAGTTTATCTTTCATGATCTGGCGCAGGCTGTTTAACTGCAGATCAATCTGGTCGGTAATTTCCTTATTCACAGTCTTCACTTGTTCGGTGGGGTGATAGTCGCTGCCGTCCACTTCGTTGGCCAATGCCCCCAGTTTATTGTTCATCCGGATGGGATAGTTGAGTGGATCTTGACCACTCTTGTTTTTGGTTTGGTACAACGCTTCCTCGATTTTTTTCATCTCCTCATTGATCGACTTGCCCATGTCCACTACATCCTTCATATCCTTCTTGTCTTTCATTGGGTCGGTTACCCGGTTGATTTGTTCGCGCACGGTTCTGATGCTTTTTACTGCTTTGTTTGTTTCAGAAAGTTTATCGCGAACGGCAATAGCAAAATCAAATTGTGCTTTGATGTCAGCCCATGTTCCACTCGTTCGCGGGTCTTTTACGATTTCAAATTCCGTTTCCTGCGATTGCCCATTGACGGTAAGTTTTGCTTTGTAAATGCCCGGCACAGCTTTGGGGCCAGTGAGCGAAGCACCCCACATGATCAACCCATCAAATCCTTCGGCATCAGCATAGCGCATGTTCCATAGCTGCCGGTTCATGCCCGGTTTGATTTTCATTTCTTCCTCTTTGAGTTTTTTATCCGGTTTGGTGGAGAATTTTTTGATCAACGTGCCACTCGCTTCCATGATTTCCATCGTGGCTTTGGTCTTCGCTGTATCCTTCAGGAAATAATGGATCATCACCCCATTGGGATGGTTTTTTCCTTCCGTCTTGGATTCCCCGCGTCTTCCACCCTGGCCGCCATTCATCCGGTAGCTTGGCATCGGTTTGAATAAATGCAAATCACTTTTGGCAACTATATCATTGAGTTGATGCAAAGGAGTAAGATCATCAATCAACCAAAAACTTCTCCCTTGTGTTGCCGCGATGAGATTGTCATTTTTTATGGTGAGGTCGGTAATCGGCACGATGGGCAAGTTCAGTTGAAAGGGTTTCCAGCTTGTGCCCTCATCAAACGAAATGTACATACCGAACTCTGTTCCGGCATATAACAATCCCGCACGCTTTGGGTCCGCACGCACTACGCGTGTAAAGTGAGCAGGATCAATGCCATCTGTAATTTTCGTCCATGTCTTCCCATAGTCCTTTGTTTTATACAAATACGGTTGGTAGTCGCCCGACTTGTATCGTGTGCCGGCAACGTAAGCTCCTCCTTTCACCAATGGATCGAACTCCACGCTGTTGAACATCATCCATTCGGGCATTCCCTTAGGTGTGATATCTTCCCAATTTTTTCCTGCATCTTTTGTGAGGTGGAGAAGCCCATCATCCGAACCTGTTATGATCAAATCCTTTTCAAAAGGTGATTCC
>JAYVMP010000281.1:0-10759 GCA_043758895.1 Bacteroidota bacterium | reverse complement strand
GGAAATTGAATTTTCGGTCTTCATAATGTAGTTTTAGTGAAACCCAAAACTATAACCAACCTTTCGCTAAGGCAATATGTACTTCATCGGATGCTTACTGCTGGAATACCCGAAGCCGTCAAAACACAATTAGAGCCACCACCGGGGCCTATTGTAAATGTTTTGACACCATCTGTTGGATAAAAACCTTCATTGGCAAATGAAGATATTTTTTCGTTAATTATAGGGTCGCCACCTTTAACTATCGCAAGTTGTTGTCCTCCTCCTGATCCACCTCCACCACCTGTAGTTGGACAAAGTGACCATGCCCCAGCGCTATTACTCGTCACTGAAATTATTGGTGCCAAGAAATAGTAGACCGTTACATTTGTATATGCCGTTTGACTCACAGGACTACTTGAATCGGTAACCTTAACTAAGTAAGTGTACACGGCTGATTCTGAAGAAGTCAAAGTTGGATTGGTTCCAGATGGATTACCCAACCCAGTTGGTGGCGACCATAAGTAGGTGTAAGACCCAATTCCACCACTTGCAGTTACACCCATTCTAACGGGGACAGATGTACAATAGGACGAATGATCAGGAGTCAAAGAAAGACCATACCTTGGCGTAAAGGTGATGTAATTAGTTGACAGACCCGTTGCTACTCCGCCAGCAGCTTGAAAGTAAACAAAAACACTTAATTGACTGTCAATTGGGATTCCATACCTACTACCAAGCCAATTTACATCAAAATCAAGATATGAATTACCCGATTTAAGGATACCCATATTTAAAGCATCTGCTACTGTTCCGTTACTATTTAAAAATTTAAAGTAAACTACATAGTCTTGATCCGCCCCACTAGACAAATTAACCTTTCCTTTAAGTTCATAGGACACATTACTTACAAAGTCAATATTGCCTCCAGGCGCACCAGGATTAATTTGCTTTACATAAGTATAACCTCCTGTAGTAATGCTACTAATGTACCATGAGTATAGCAGTTGACCATTTGCTAAAATACAACTGATTATAAAAAGAGCCGTAATCATTATTTTTTTCATAATATCTATGCTTTAGAGAATGTCATTTGTTTTAAATTTAATCCAAAGAAACTTATAATCAAAAATGAAAAGGAATAATTATCCTTTGGATGTAGTTGAAAGATAATATGATATCCTCGATTTAAACTTTAAGTCTATTCAGAATTTATTTTTACTTTAGCTTTATCAAACATATTGTGGACTGAATATGAAAAAGTTTCTTACACTCACATTTATCATTTTCTCAATCTTGGCGAATGCTCAAATTAAAACAAGGAAGATATTCAAAATGCCAGCTAACGCAAAGTACGTAAGTGGCAGAGTGATGGTGAAAGTCCGAAATGAATTCAAGGATCAACTTACGTTGCTCTCCAGCAATATGTTCATCCAAATTAAAGACGTTTCCGTTCATCAAGTGAGGCAAATAGCTACGCAAGGAATGATTAAGCGCGCTTCATCTTCTGCACGGTCAGGCTCACCAGCGATTGATATTTCAAAATACTTTGCTATTACTATTGATCCTTCTCTTAATGTAGAAGACTACATCAACAAACTTTATGCTACTGGTTACTTTGAAATCGTTGAGCCCGAATACAAAATGAAAAATTATTTTGCTCCCAATGATCCATCCATTTCGTCACAATACTATTTGAACTTAATTAACGCGTTTAAAGGTTGGGGCATTACTCAAGGAGATACTTCTGTCGTTATTGCTATAGTGGATACAGGAGGAAACCTAAGTCATCCTGATCTTGTACCCAATCTTTTCAAAAACAAATGGGATCCAATAAATGGGATAGATGATGATGGAAATGGTTTTGTAGATGATTACCAAGGTTGGGATTTTGTTGGGGCAGATACAGCAAAAGTGTATCAATCAGACTATACGCCACAAAAGTATGGAGATAATAATCCTACGATGAGTCCGAATCCTGCCAAAACTACAATAGAGGATTTGGGTCACGGCACATGGGTGGCGGGTTGCGCCAGTGCCAGCACGAACAATGGAATTGGTATTGCTGGTGTGGGCTTCAAAACTAGGCTGATGTTCACCAAGCAAACAGGAGATAACCAAAAAGTGACAAGTGGGTCGGAATATTTCACTCTTTTGGGTATGGTGTACGCAGCTGATCTTTTTTATAGACATGACATAAAAGGAATAATTAATTGTTCGTTTGGCGGCACGGACTATAGCCCAATTTGGCAGGACATTATTAACTCCATCGTATTAGATCAAAATTGTTTGATTGTAGCAGCTGCGGGCAATGACGGCAGCAGTTCCCCCAGTTATCCTGCTGCTTATGACAACGTGATTTCTGTGGCAGCCACTGATCAGAATGATGCGGCAGCCTATTTTACAAACTATGGCACAACGGTGGACATCTCTGCACCCGGTGTTGGCATATACACAACACAGTACAATAACACATACACAACAAATACTAGTGGAGGAACTGTGAGTGGTACTTCTTTTTCCGCTCCTATAACATCGGGAGCTGCTGCATTAGTATGGGCTCAAAATCCAAACTTCACTGCTGTTCAGGTTGCTGAGCAAGTTCGCGTTTCTGCAGATGCATCTGCTTTATACACGGCTAATCCGTCAAAGACTCACCAACTAGGATTAGGTCGTTTGGATGTTTATCGTGCTTTGACCTTGACATTGCCCTCTTTGCGGGCCTCTAATCCCAAACTCGTTAACCAAAATGGGTTTGCACCCGTGCCAGGCGATAAAGCCTTTTTATCGTTTGACTTCACTAATTATTTAAGCAGTACATCAGGGGGCCTTCAAATAACCATTTCAACAACAAATACTGCAGTCACGATTTCCAAAAGCTCGATTTCTCCTGGGTTGATTGCCGGTAGATCAACGATTTTCAATAAGCTCAACCCCTTTGAGCTTAAGATCAGCTCCACGGTGCCGCAAAACACTGTAGTGAACCTATTGATTACTTATGTGGACGGAAGTTATTCGGATTATCAGTATGTAAGCTTCTTTGTCAATCCCACTTTCATTGATGTCAACTCCAACCAAGTGGGCACCACTATGACCAGCATTGGCCGAATCGGTTTTCAAGATACCCAAGATGCAACCCGAACCCAGGGTCAGGGATTTATCTTTAACCAAAATCCATTGTTGTATGAAATGGGTTTGATCATGGGCACCGACTCGACTCGTTTGTACAATAACGTTCGGGGAACGAGCAGTGGGTTTGACCAAGATTTTTCTTCCACGGTGGCCATCAAACAAATTGTTCCGGGCATGCGGTCGTATTCAGAAATTTTTGGAGAGTTTTCAAATTCTACTGCAGCCGCACAACAGGCAGTGGTGGTAGATTATCGAAGCTTGGTGTGGACGGATTCTGTTTACAGCAAATTTGCTATCCTTGAATACAAAGTAAAAAACCCAACAGCTGTTGCGCTTAGCAATTTTTATTTTGGAATTTTTTCGGACTGGGACATTACCACCAACGGAGCCAACGATGCTGCCGGTTGGGACAATACCAATAAGCTTGGATACGTTTACCCGGCCGTGGCTGCAGCTAAACCTTATGCCGGCATACAATTGTTGACAGCCCTTCCGGCTTATTATGCGATAGATAATGATAATAAAATTGCCGGAAACCCATTCGGGCTCTACGATGGATTTACAAAAAAAGAAAAATTTACCACCATATCGGCCGTCATTGGCAGTGGCAGAGAACGGTTGGCCGCAGGCACCCAAGCGGGTGGCGATGATGTAAGCCATGTAGTTTCATCCGGGCCACTTACTATTGCGGCCGGCCAAACCGTCACCATTGCCTTCGCGCTTCATGCCGCTAAAAATCTCACTGATTTACAAAAGTCCGCCCGCTATGCAGATTCTGTTTATAACTACACACTTAATGCAGTAAGGCCGATCGGAGATTCGGTGGCCACATGCTATAAATCTTCGGCAACGCTCAATGCCAGTGGTGCTCAAATTATTAAATGGTATAACTCATTCACCGGAGGGCAACCATTTTTTACAGGTACACAATACACCACAGGCAGTTTGCTCCACGACACGACCTTTTATGTTTCCAATGCCGCTAAATCGTATGGAAGTGTTCGCTCTGCCGTGAAAGCCAGATTGTTGGCCAACCCAACGATATCTACTTCAGGCAGCACTACGATATGCCAAGGCGATACCGTTAAACTTTCGGTTGCCCCATCGGATTCTATTTTATGGAGTAATGGTGAAAAGACCAATACAATTCTCGTCAGCACAGTCGGAAAATATTCGGTGAAGGTAAAAAACAACGCCTTGAATTGTGTTTCAAATTCTGGTCCGGTATCGGTTTTGGTCAACGCAAAGCCCACCGCAAATTTTGCCACCTCATCTGGCGATTTAAAAATAGATACCCCCATTACTTTTACAGATCAAAGTGCGGGAGCGACAAGCTGGTTTTGGGATTTTGGCGATGGACAAACCAGTTCCAGCCAAAACCCCACACATAGTTACTTGGTTATAAAAAATTATGCCGTAAAGCTTTCCATCACCGCCAGCAATGGATGTGCCGACTCAAAGTCAAGCTCCATCTCGGTGATTACGGGTATTGAAGAACCGGCATCAAACGGGGTAGAAATCTTCCCTAACCCGGTCACTACCCAATCCCTGAAGGTGATTATCGATTACCAGGATTTAAGCCGGGCCAATGTCAGCTTACTTAATTCTTTGGGCCAGGTCATCTTAGACCAAAACATTTCAGACATAGGCACTCACGTTGAAATTTCAATTCCAACCGCTTCATTATCGGCCGGGCTGTACATCATCAGGTTGAAAGTGGGGGATAAAATCGTGACCCGTAAGGTGATCAAAGGTTATTAGCGTTAGCTTATCGGACAACAATTACTTGTTAATGGAAGTAATGCCTTCCTTGAATGGTTATCTAAAACCAAACTGCATTTGACTTTACCGCATTAACTGAGGCTGATTTTTGGAAGGGATTTCCATTTTAAAAAAAATAAAAATAAAAATCCTGAAATCTTGAAAATACCGATCTATTTTTGCGGGATTTATCCAGCCTACAAACCTTATGCCCCGCGACAGAAGCATCCGTTCCGTTCTAATTATTGGTAGTGGCCCAATTGTGATCGGCCAAGCCTGCGAATTTGATTACGCAGGTTCACAAGCTTCGCGTTCGCTGCGCGAGGAGGGGATTGAGGTGACACTCATCAATTCCAATCCGGCCACCATCATGACCGATAAGGTTACTGCCGATAATGTGTACCTGTTGCCCTTAGAGAAAAAATATATCCGCCAGATTTTAGAGAAACATAATATCGATGCGGTGCTGCCCACGATGGGCGGCCAAACTGCCCTCAACCTTTGCATCGAATGTGATAAGGCAGGGATTTGGGAACACTATGGTGTGCGCATCATTGGTGTGGACATCAACGCCATAGAAACCACCGAGAACAGAGAGAAATTCCGGTTGAAGATGAACGAACTCGGGGTGGGTGTTTGCAAAGGCGCAACGGCCACTTCCTTTTTGGAGGGAAAAGAGATTGCGCAAGAAATTGGGTTCCCTCTTGTAATTAGGCCCTCCTACACGTTAGGCGGAACCGGTGGGGGCTTTGTGGAAAAGCCGGAAGAGTTTGATGCAGCCCTCAACCGAGGCCTTCATGCTTCACCGATCCATGAAGTTTTAGTTGAACAAAGTATCATGGGCTGGAAGGAATACGAACTTGAGTTGCTCCGCGATGCCATTGGCAACGTGATCATCATTTGCTCCATTGAAAACTTTGACCCTATGGGCATCCACACAGGCGATTCGATTACCGTAGCCCCCGCCATGACGTTGCCCGACACGGTGTACCAGCACATGCGCGACCTGGCCATCAAAATGATGAATGGCATCGGAAAATTTGCCGGGGGTTGCAACGTTCAGTTTTCAGTTAACCCTGATAATGACGATCAAATTATTGGCATTGAAATCAATCCGCGAGTTTCCCGTTCTTCTGCATTGGCATCCAAGGCAACGGGATATCCGATTGCGAAAATTGCAGCCAAGTTGGCCATCGGTTATCACTTGGATGAACTGAAAAATGCGATTACCGGAACAACAACTGCTTACTTCGAGCCAGCACTTGATTATGTGATTGTAAAAATACCTCGCTGGAATTTTGATAAGTTTCAAGGCGCAGACCGTAAGCTTGGCTTGCAAATGAAATCGGTTGGCGAAGTGATGGGCATCGGTAGGAATTTTCAAGAAGCTTTGCAAAAAGCATGTCAGAGTTTAGAGATCAGAAGAAATGGGTTGGGTGCAGATGGGAAAGAATTGACCAAACAATCAGATTTGTTGTATAGCTTGGAACATCCTTCATGGAACCGCTTGTTTCATATTTATGATGCCATGAAACTTGGCATCTCGATGAAAACTATTTCGAAACTCACCAAAATTGACAGCTGGTTTTTAGATCAAATCGAAGAACTAATCAACCTCGAAAAAGAAATCGGAAAATATAAATTGAATGCCCTCCCCTCATCGCTGATGCGCACAGCAAAAGAGAAGGGCTATGCCGATCGCCAGATCGCGCACTTGGTCGATTGTCGCGAAAGTGAGGTGCACAAAAGGAGGAGGGAAATGGGCATCAACCGGGTGTATAAATTGGTAGATACCTGTGCGGCCGAGTTTGAAGCGAAGACCCCGTACTACTATTCTACCTTTGATAATGAAAATGAATCGATCGTAAGCAATAGAAAAAAAGTGGTGGTTTTAGGTTCGGGCCCGAACCGCATTGGGCAAGGGATTGAATTTGACTATTCCTGTGTACACGGGGTTCTTGCTGCCAAAGAATGTGGATACGAAACCATCATGATCAACTGCAATCCAGAAACGGTATCAACGGATTTTGATATTGCCGACAAACTTTATTTTGAGCCGGTATTTTGGGAACATATATGGGACATTATCCAACATGAAAAACCAGAAGGCGTGATTGTGCAGTTGGGCGGGCAAACTGCGCTGAAGCTCGCAGAGAAACTGAGCAAGTATGGCGTGAAGATTATGGGCACTTCCTTTGAAGCACTTGACCTGGCTGAAGACCGAGGAAGCTTTTCAACATTATTAAAAGATATGAATATCCCGTATCCGCAATTTGGTGTGGCTACCAATGCCGATGAAGCCATCGAAGCTTCAAAGACCATTGGTTTCCCCTTGCTGGTGCGGCCTTCGTATGTGTTGGGTGGACAAAGCATGAAAATTGTGATCAACGAAAAAGAGTTGGAGAACCATATTTTGGATATATGGAAGCACCTTCCTGAAAATAAAGTATTGCTCGACCATTTTTTGGATGGAGCGATCGAAGCCGAGGCCGATGCGATATGTGATGGCGAGGAGGTTTACATCATTGGCATCATGCAGCATATCGAGCCGGCTGGCATCCACTCGGGTGATAGCTATGCAGTTCTTCCACCCTATAATTTAGGAGACCTTGTTATCAAGCAAATTGAAAACTATACCAAGCGAATTGCCATTGCATTGAAGACAGTCGGCTTGATCAACATTCAATTTGCCATCAAAAACGATAAGGTTTATATCATTGAAGCGAATCCCAGGGCTTCGCGCACGGTACCTTTCATTTGCAAAGCGTATGATGAGCCGTATGTGAACTATGCTACTAAAGTGATGTTGGGCGAAAAGAAAGTGAAAGACTTTAACTTCAAGCCGACCAAAAAAGGTTATGCTATAAAGGTACCAGTGTTCTCCTTTAGCAAGTTCCCCGAAGTAAACAAAGAACTCGGTCCCGAAATGAAATCAACGGGGGAAGCGATTTATTTCATCGATGATTTGATGGACGATTATTTTATGAATATTTATTCCGAAAGGAATTTGTATTTGAGCCGGTAAGTCGATTTATAATGCGATGGGTAAAATAATTTAAAACTAAAAAACTATTGCTGCCTGTCGCATTCATCGGTTAGCCAGCATTTGACTCAAAGCGATCAATTTTAATTTACTCAAATTCAAGATAGGGGATCAGGAAACCAGTTCCACACTTCGCTTGATGAAGGTCGTTAAATCGGCACCCGTCAACATACTTTGCGAGAGAAGCCCTAAATCGTATGCTTGTTTGGCGAGTTTGGCTTTTTGTTCTTCGCTTTCGGCTTTCAATATTTTTTGGATGATATGGTGGTTGCCGTTGATTGCCACATTATAGTTGTCGGGCATGCTGCCCATAAAACTCATGCCGCCTCCGCCACCTGTGCGTGCCATGTCTTTCATCCTGCGCATCCATTCGCTCATCGTGACAGTAACGGGCAAATCATCAGGCGAGAGCGACTCGATAGCCAAGCTCATCGCTTTGTTGTTGATTGCCCTTTCAAATATACCCTTCACCAGTTCCTCTTCTTCTTTATTCAACACACTGGCAATGGCATCTGTTTTCACAATCAGCTTGTCAATGATTTCGCTATCCACGCGCTTGAGTTGCGTCTTCTCCAATTTCTGTTCTAGATTGCCAATGAAGTGGCTATCGAGCACGCCATCCATAATCAACACATCGTACGCTTTTCCTTTGGCAGCCTGTATGAATGCATCTTGCTTACCTTTGTCAGTGGTATAGAGGTAAATGATTTGGCCCTCCTTGTCGGTTTGGCCGGGCTTTACTTTTTCTACATATTCATTTAAGGTGAAGTATTGCTCTTCCACATTTTTTAACAGCGAAAATTCTTTTGCTTTTTCATAGAATTTTTCATCGCTGATCATACCGTAGCGCACAAATACACTAATGTCGTCCCACTTTTTTTCAAATTCCTTTCGGTCTTTGATGAACATGTCCACTAATTTGTCGGCTACTTTTTTGGTGATATGCGAACTAATTTTTTTTACACTGGCATCGCTTTGCAAATAGCTCCGCGAAACATTGAGCGGAATATCCGGTGAATCCAGCACGCCATGCAACAACATTAAGAAGTCAGGCACCACATCTTTTACTTCATCGGTGATGAACACCTGGCGGGAATACAACTGAATTTTGTTGCGGTGGATTTCAAAATCATTTTTGATCTTCGGAAAATAAAGAACCCCAGTCAGGTGAAATGGATAATCCACATTCAGGTGAATCCAAAACAATGGGTCTTCGGTAAATGGATAAAGTTCTTTATAAAATTTCAGGTAATCTTCGTCTTTCAATTCGCTTGGCGCCTTTGCCCAAATCGGATTCGTGTTGTTGATGATCCGGTCAACAGTTATTGATTTGTATTTTGGCTTGTTGTCTTTATCAACGCCATCGTCAACGCTTTCTTCTTTCGTGCCAAACTTAATTTCTACCGGAAGGAATTTGCAATATTTTTCAAGAATGCCCTTCAATCTGAATTCATCCAAAAACTCTTCGGAGTCTTTGTTGATGTGAAGAATTACATCCGTTCCCCGGTTCTCTTTTTTTGCATCGGTTAATTCAAATTCGGTGGAGCCATCGCACTCCCAGCGGGCGGCTTCTGTTCCTCCTTTAAAGGATTTAGAAATAATCTCCACTCTATCAGAAACCATGAAGGAGGAATAGAAGCCCAGCCCAAATTTTCCGATGATGTCTTTGGCATCCGCTTTGTCTTTGAACTTTTCAACAAATTCGGCAGCACCAGAGAAAGCAATCTGATTGATGTATTTTTTTATCTCGTCCCCGGTCATGCCGAGGCCTTTGTCGCTCACGGTGATGGTGCTTTTCTTTTTGTCAAAATTGACTTCAATTTTCAAATCACCAAGCTCGCCAGTAAATTCACCCAACGAGGCAAGTTTTTTCAATTTTTGCGTAGCGTCAACGGCATTGCTCACCAATTCGCGCAAAAAGATTTCGTGATCGGAGTAGAGGAATTTCTTGATGATCGGGAAAATATTCTCAGTATGGATCGAGATGGAGCCTTTTTCTTGCATAGTCAATATAATTTAATGGATGATGGAGATTTCAAATATCATTCCAGTTGCATAAAAATGACAGGATGACAGCATTATAAAAAGCAAAGGCAGTAGAAATTTACCTACTGCCTTTGCCAATCTTTTCTTCTTAGGTTATTGCTCAAGCTCAATTACCTTTGGCTCATTCTTTTGCCCCAAATCAATCTCTTCTCCGTCTTTATTCAAAAAGTGAAACTCGGTCACGCCAAGTGAACTGTCTTTCACCATTTCTACCCAGCGCTTGTATTTGAAATACAGTTTTACCCTTTTTGAAATGATCCCTTTGTTATAATAGGCATACAGAAACGGGTGCAGGGCCAGCACCAAATGTTTTTCATTTTGTTTTTCGAACAGATGTTGGATGTGGTTTTCGATTTGATCGGTCACCAAAATGGAAGCTGTAATTTTGCCTGTGCCATTACACGAGGGGCAAACTTCTTTAGTGGCAATGTTCATCTGTGGACGCACACGCTCGCGAGTGATTTGCATTAACCCAAATTTTGAAAGGGGCAGAATGGTGTGCTTTGCCTTGTCGCTTTCCATCTCCTCTTTCATTTTATTGAAGATGAGTTTTTTACTGTCCATGCTACGCATGTCAATAAAATCGATGACCACAATGCCGCCCATATCGCGCAAGCGCAGTTGACGGGCCACTTCACGCACGGATTCTAGGTTTACCGATAAAGCGGTAGTCTCCTGATTTTCTTCGCGGTTGCTTTTGTTGCCGCTGTTTACATCGATCACGTGCAGGGCTTCCGTGTGTTCGATGATGAGATAGCCCCCTCCGCGCAAGCTTACGGTTTGTCCAAAGGCCGATTT
>JAYVMP010000280.1:0-17188 GCA_043758895.1 Bacteroidota bacterium | reverse complement strand
AGTAGCCCCGGTAGGAATCGAACCTACATCTTCAGAATCGGAATCTGAAATTCTATCCATTGAAATACGGAGCCAATAATAAATTGTCCAGTTCACGTTTTGGAACTGGCGGGCATTGAAATTCAGAGTCATTTTCCTCATTTCACCTCAAAAATAATCAAAGCCTAGCAGGTAAAAAATTTATTTCCATATTGGGAATGAGATCGCGATGATCCTGATCTTCTATAATAACTGAACAAAATAGTAACTTTAAGAAATACCCTCTCTACGAGATAAAAGCAAAATTTTAAATGCCCCCTGCCATGGATGATCCACAAGAAAAAATAATTGTATTCCGTGCCTATGATACCGCGATGAAAGCGAACCTGGCCAAAACCAAACTGGATGCCTACGGAGTTCCCTGCTTTTTAACGGATGAGAACTTGACCAATCTTTACCCGATCCGCAACACCATTTTTCCGGGCGTCAGGTTGTATATTTTTGAAAAAGATTTTATGCAAGCCAGTGAGGTGATGCGGGAGGAAAACCGGATTTCTTAAAATAACTCTTAGCTTAGAAACGATAGTGAAATGACAACATGATTCCGATAAAAATCCGCTCAAGAATTGTGTTTCAAGCAGCCAGAACACTCCGTCTCACATCTTCAAAATCGTAAACTCTACCCGCCTGTTGTTGGCGCGGCCTTCATCTGTGTCGTTGGTGTCAAGGGGTTTGGTTTCGCCATAGCCCTGCGCTTGAAGGCGAGAAGTATCAATGCCCTGGCCAATCAAATAATCCACCACGGCTTGCGAGCGGCCTTGCGATAGGTTCAAATTGTAGTCGTCCGAACCTTTGCTGTCGGTGTGGCCGGCAATCTCCACAGCAACTTTTGAATTTTGTTTTAAAAATTCAGCCACTCTGTTCAATTCGATAAACGACTCAGGCTTTAACGTGGTCTTGTCAAAATCAAAATAGATATTCTTTAAACGCACCGTCATCCCCACTTCGATTTCTGTTAAGAAAATATTTTTAATGAGCGGAATTACAGTTTCGTCCACCACCTGCACGCTATCCGTGGAATTAAGAAAGCCTTCTGCAGAAGCACTAAAAACATACCAGCCCAGTCCCGGAATGTCTTGTTGGTAGCTCCCTCCGTTTATTGCGGGAGAAAAATTAGAAGCGCTATTTTTTTGAACGATCGATAGTTTTGCCGTTGTCACTTTGTTATTGGTTTTCTTGTCGATCATATCTCCAGCGAGGGCCAATTGCCTAACTATTGGTGTGAGGTAAACATCCGCATGCAACGTAGTGTCGCGATTCAGTTTTGGTACCTTGAAATCCTTGGCGTAAGGAAGGAAGTTGGGAGCGCTCGCAGCAATGGAATACCCATCCACTTCGGGAATACGTGTTTCAAATTTTCCGGTCGTCCCCGACTTTAGGCTGATGGGCTGTTTCAGCTCTTTCAGTCTCACCTCAACCGAGGCCGCGATGGGCTGCTTGGTCTTTTCATTGTAGATCATCCCCGCCAACATCATGTTGATGTTGCGCGGTTTAAGGATCAGCAAATCATAATTGCCGCCATCCACTTTCGCACCTGAGCGGGCCGTGAAAATATTTCCTTTTGAGTCGATCGAAAAATACGCATCATCGGAAGCAGTGTTGACAGCGTGGCCTAAGTTTACCGGATCGCCCCAATTTTGCCAAGTATCATCAAGTCTTACAGTTTTGTAAACGTCCACGCCACCTACGCGATCTTTGGCAAAGCGGTTGCTGGCGAAGTAGAGCGTTTTTTGGTCGGGTGAAAGAAACGGAGCAAAGTCATCGGCCACCGAGCTGATTTTTAATTTCATAGGTTTCGAAAAATGTCCATCGGGCTGCTGGCTGCTTACATATAAATCGCTGAACTTGTCGTTGGCACGTTCAGAAAAATAAAGGATCATCTGTTTGCCATCCGCAGAAAGAGACCCCCCGTAAAACACCCCTTTGTCCATGTTTTCAAAATCGGTGATATGAAGTTCGGTCCAACTTCCGGACGGGCTTACCAAAGAAAAACCCAATGCGTTTTTTTGCCGGCCACCGCGAACGAGCAGCGAGCCATCGGGCATAAAATTAAACACCTGATTGAACCGGTTTTGATTTAATGGCGAACCAAGATGTTTTGCTTTTGTCCATTGCCCGTTGGCATCGAGGGTTGAGACCCAAATGTCCTGACTGTTTTCTTTGCCAAAAGTATTTTCCGGATGATTGCTCACAAAATAATATAAACTTTTCCCGGCTGGCGAAATCACGGGCGAGACTTCGTTGTAGCGGGTATTCACGTTGTCGTTCATTTTCACCAGCTCGTAGCGTGGGGTGATTTCCTGAGCTAAGGCAGATAAGCCAACGTGACAAAATAGGGATAGGTAAAGTAATCGCATAAGTTTTTTATAAAGGTAAATATTTTTGACTTTGGTCCGATCCCAGTTGGAAGTAGTGTGTTTCACAATAATCAGGAGAAGATTACCGTGAAAACGATAATAAAATCATTGGTCACCTGATAGTTCATGTCAACTTCCAATTTTCTTTCCATTGAAATATTTCCTTTCAACCTTCCCTTCTCCTGCAATTGAAAGGGCTCCACATTCAATTGATTGGAGAAATGAAGTCCCCCTTGGCCGTGGATTTTGTACATCACTTCTTTGGCACACCAGTAAACGGTATTTTTAACAATGTCCCTTCCGGCATCTGCCAATTCGATGGAAGAAAATACCCGGGGCGCAATCTTCAGGATTTTTTCTTTTGGCTGTTCGAGGTCGATGCCTACGGGGTGATCATAATCAATTTGCGCGGCCACGTAGGGAAACGAATGGGAAAGGGAAAGTTGATGTGGGTATTTTTCGAGGAACGGTTTTCCAAAAGCATCTTTACGGATGCCGAAATAGCGAAGCCCCAAATGATTGGCCAGCGATAAAGCCAGGTGCCTTGCGGCCAGCCATTCCAATTTTTTATTTTGGTGCGTGATCACTGCAGGCGGAGCGCCAATAATTTTATTGGCAAGTTGATCTTCCGATTCATCGATGTGCCATATCGCCCAACCGCTTTGTTTCCCGGTCTGATGAATTTTGTGCAGAGGCATTGGTATTGTGTGATTAATGGTTCAATTTTGGTAAATATAAGAGGTAGGTTTTGAACCACATAGCCCGAATCAATCGCGCCTTATACTACAAGGTTGGTGCAATTGATTTACAGTTAGGTAATCAATATAAAATCAAATCAATAAATTTTTGAGCAGCGTACAAGTCAGCAAACTGCATACGTTCAAGGGGCATAGGGATTGCGTTTACACGCTGCAACCGGGCGATCAACCGAATAAGTTTTTTTCGGGGGCCGGCGATGGCCTGGTCGTGCTGTGGGATCTGCAAAACCCGGGCGATGGCAACTTGATCGCTACCTTGCCCAACTCCGTTTACTCCCTGCTGCACCTTGCCGATAAAAAACTGCTCGTGGCAGGACAGAATTTTTCGGGCATTCATTTGATCGATTATCAGAACAAAAAAGAACTGGCGTCACTTCAGCTTACTACCTCAGCGATTTTTGATATTCAGCTTGTCGGGAACGATCTCCTTGTTGCAACGGGGGATGGGATGATTACTATTGTTGAGCTGGAAAAATGGACGATAAAAAAAAGAATTTCCACCTCCGATAAAAGTGCACGAGCAGTTGCCGTTAATTTTTTGACCGGTGAAATGGCCGTTGGCTACAGCGATCATTTCATCCGCCTATTTAGGTTAAGTGATTTTCAATTAAAACAAGAAATAAAAGCCCATCAAAACTCGGTATTTACCCTTCATTATTCCCCGAACGGAAAATTTTTGCTGAGCGGGTCGCGCGATGCCCACATCAACGTCTGGGACGTAAATGCCAACTACAATTTGGCCGGAGAAATAGCTGCGCATTTGTACGCCATCAATCACCTTACCTTCTCTCCGGACGGGAAATATTTTGCCACCGCCAGCATGGACAAGTCGATCAAGGTGTGGGATGCCCAAGATTTGAAGTTGCTTAAAGTGATTGACAAAGGCCGCCATGCCGGGCACGGCACTTCGGTGAACAAACTGCTTTGGGCCTCGTATAACAACCAGTTGTTGAGTGCCAGCGATGACCGTACCATTTCTGCTTGGGATTTACTATTTTTGTAAATCGTTCTTTTAGGTATTGACGGACAGGGGCAGGTATAGAAGCGGAAAGCCCGGAGTGGCGCGCCTCGCGCCATGAGGACTTGTAGCGGAAAGCCCGGTGCCCGCGCTTCGCGGGCGGCCCCCAACAATTTTTTTAAACTTTTAGTCAAACGACATTTTTTAAACTTTAAAAGCCACGGTTATGAAAATCACACCCTTAGAAATCCGCCAGAAGACTTTTGAAAAAACACTGCGCGGCTACGACAAAGATGAAGTGTATGCCTTCCTGCAAACCCTGTCGCAAGAATGGGAGCGCACCGTTGACGAAACGAAAGAGATGCGCTTCAAAATGGAAGCCACCGAGCGCGAAGTAAACAAGCTGCGCGAAGTAGAAAGCTCGCTCTTCAAAACGTTGAAGACAGCCGAAGACACCGGTGCGAACACCATTGAGCAAGCCAACAAAACAGCCGAATTGATTTTGCGCGAAAACCAGATGAATGCCGATGCGCTTATTCAAGAGGCGAAGCGCAGGGCAAAAAATACCATAGAAGAAGCAGAATCCATCTCAAAGCAGATGCTGGCCGAGATGGAAGACCGCCTGAAATCCCTGGGGCAGCATTATAAGAACTTAGAGCTGCACAAGGAAAATCTACTCTCAGACCTGAAGCGGTTAGCCAACGAAACGATTGACCGCATTGACCGCGCCAAGGCCGCCAACCGCCAGTTCGATCCTGATCAACACCTTGCCCTTGCCATGCGCGAAACAAAAAAATCGCTCTTCCCCAATGCGGAAATGGAAGCCGAGATGAAAAAACCAGAACCAGTGACAAAGGCAATATCGGAACCCGAACCCGCAGTGGTGAGCGAACCGGCAAAACCCACGATGGCCGAGGCAATGAAAATCCAACGCTCCTTCTTTGACGAAATTCAATGAAGGGAAAAGTAGTGCTGGAAGGGTTGGAGTTTCACGCCTACCACGGTGTATATCCACAAGAGCGCTCTTCGGGAAATAAATTTGAAGTGGACGTGATGGTGGAAACTGAATTTCTGGAAACTGCTTTTCAAGACGACCTCAACGGCACAATCAACTACGAAGATTTGTACGCGCTTGTAAAAAAGGAAATGGACAAGCCGTCCAAACTATTGGAAACCGTAGGGCACGCCATCGCAGAAAAAATCCTGCAGTCATTCAACAGTGCCATCAACGTGGAAGTAAAGATTTCCAAATTCAATCCGCCTATTGGTGGGGTTTGTAAGAAGGCAAGTGTGGTGGTGGTGAGGGGGAGGACGTGATTTTGGTTAATCAGTATTGCATCCAACCTATACCTTATCGCAGGATGCAACGGAGCAGGGAAGACCACTACTTCTCACACGGTATTACCTGAAACTTCAATAGGATCGTTTCGGTCCGCTCAAAGACGCTTTTTTTTTGAAACATCTCTACTTTTTACTATCGATGCCCCTTGCCAAGGCCTCTTGCTCCACAAACATAAAACCTCTCGCATCGGCACCTTCATAAAAATCAACGGCCTTGCCGATCAAGAACATGGTTTGTTTCTTGTCTAACAACATGGTGATCCCTTCCATTTGATAAACCATGTCGGTAGGTTTTTGCTTGTCGAACCCGATGAGGTAGGAAACCCCTCCGCATCCATGCCCACCGCGCACGCCCACCCGCAAGCCATAGCCTTCAGGGACATTTTTGGTTTGCATGATTTTTTGAGCTTCGGCTGCCGCCAAGGGCGTGAGGATTACAGGTTGGAGCGAATCGAACATGTTTAAACTCCGTTGCGTTTTTCAGGATTTTGAGAAGTATGAAATACCCGTGAGATAACAACTCGATCATTTTCAACTCGATCGATAATCTTGTAAGGAAATGACTTTAGCATGTAGTTGTTCTCTTTTCAATTGATTGAAAGCGCGATTCGTTCAAATTATCTTTTCTGTTCATAAAATTACCTAATTTTCCATCTAAATCGTCACCTAATAATTCTCATGGAAGCCCTCATCGAATTTGGAAAAATCCTTATCCCCGCATCGCTCGTGCTGTATGCCGTCTATCTGATGGTGCGGAGTTTCATTTCAAGGGAAATTGAATTGAAAAAATTGGAAGTGCGCAGCCGCAGCATCGAAACAATTTTGCCGGCACGCCTCCAGGCTTACGAACGGATCACGCTGTTTTTGGAGCGCATCTCGCCCCAAAACCTGCTCATCCGACTGAACAATCCCGCCTTCACCGCCCGCGATTTTCAAAAAGTCTTACTCGATGAAATCCGGAGCGAATACAACCACAATGTATCACAACAAGTCTATATGACAGAAGAAGTGTGGAACCAGGTGCGCAACGCCAAAGAAGATTTGATCATCATGATCAATGAATCAGCCAGCGAGGTTGCCCCTGACAGCACCGGCATTGAACTATCAAAAAAAATATTTGAGCTGGTGATGAACAAAAAGCAGGACACGATCGGCCATGCGCTCAGCGAATTGAAAAAGGAAATCCAGCAAACTTTTTAACCGATGGCAAAATCTGCGTTGGCGGTCGGAATATTAAGATCGATTAGCGAGCTACCGTCTTAGGAATGATTGCCGTCATCCAACGTGTCTCCGAGGCCTCCGTCACCATTGATGGAATCGTAAAATCAAAAATTCAAAAAGGCCTGTTGGTGTTATTGGGAATTGAAGCTGCCGATAACCAAGAGGACATAGCGTGGCTCGCCAACAAAATCGTGAACCTCCGCATTTTTAACGATGGTGAGGGGGTGATGAATGTGAGTGTGAAAGACGAAGGTGGTGATATTATTGTAGTGAGTCAGTTTACCTTGCACGCCAGCACCAAAAAAGGAAACCGACCAAGCTACATCAAAGCATCAAAACCAGAAATAGCCATACCGGTATATGAAAAATTTATTGCGGTGATTTCCCTAGCCTTAGCGAAACCGATTCAAACGGGAGAATTTGGTGCCGATATGAAAGTGGGTTTAATTAATGATGGCCCTGTTACCCTAGTGATCGATACCAAAAACAAAGTGTAAATTCTAATTTCTTGCCGCCACAACAACTAAAATTACATTGGCTAATACGTAAATAATTGCCACCAAGCGCGAGCCGATCCGGTTTACGCGAATGCACTGCTCCGTCTTTTCTTTGTCGTACAATTTCAAACAAACAGCCGACACCACGAGAATCATAAAGATGGTGAAGAAGGTGAGGGAGTGGAGTGTATCCACTAAGGTAAACGAGGCAGACTCGGGCAAGCTCGAATCAATGATATATTTATTTCCCACGGCTGCAAACAACCCTCCTACGGGCAAGCCAAAGCGGGGCTCCACTTCCCAAGGATTGGGCGCAAACCCCACCATCGCAATTAAAAACGCGATGTACATGCCAACAAAAATCTTTAAGAATAAGCCCCAGGCGTTTCGCTCAATATCCATTTCAATATTGAACCCCGAGAAGGCCTGGCTCTCCCGCCCAGGCCGGTAATCGCCAAAACCGGTTTCATAAACTTTTTCATTCACGTTGACTTTAAAATTTTTGATCGACCACCCGGCCAGCGTTCCATCGGGATCATATTTGCTGCCTTTCAGGTCGGGCACGAATACCAATGTATTTCGGTCGAACAAAGAATTCTCGATGTGAATTTGCAAATGCTGGCGGTCGAAAGGGAAGTCGAGCACGTTCCAGTTTTCCTTCATGGCGCACTTCATCTTCAGCATCGACCACTTATCGCGACCGAGACTGTCCTCCAGCAATTGAGGGGTGTCGATGGATTTGGCATTGGTAATGTCCAATTGCTTGACAAAATCAAATTGCTTGTTTTTAAAAAGGAACCAAAGCCAGAAGCGTGCGGTGTACTCCTTGTCGTGAAAATTAATATCGTGAAGGCTCATCACATAAGCCCCCACCTTAACAGTATCAGGTGTGCCATAGGCGGTTTGGGCTAAGATAAAAGCTAAAAAGAGGAAATATTTTTTCATAATCCAGCCTTAAAGTAAACAACAAGTATTTCACTTCGCAAATTTTTCTTCCTTCGAAGCCAGTCCTTAGTTTTGTATCGGGCTAAATTGTAATTTTCCAAAAAAAATTAAAAGCTATGCATTCCATCTTAGTGGTTCTTCACTCGCTCAACCGTTTTATTCTGTTAGCCCTGTTACTTATTGTACTGTATCATTCGCTTAAGGGTTGGTTGACCAAATCACCTTTTGAAAAGGCCGATGACAAATTGAGCCTTTTTCTTTTTATCGCCACGCACACGCAATTGTTGCTTGGCCTTGCCCTGTACTTCGTCAGCCCGGTAGTTGTTTTCAGCGGTGCTTCAATGAAAGACCCTGTTGCCCGTTACTGGTTGGTGGAACACCTTACCGGCATGTTGATAGCCGTGGTGTTGATTTCCCTAGGCCGGATTTTATCCAAGAAAGTGAGCGACAGCACCACGAAACACAAACGCCTGTTCATCTACAATATCGTTGCACTGGTGGTGATCCTTGCCATCATTGCCCAAAACCATCGTGGGTTTTTTAATGTGAGCTGGTGAGGCTAAACGTTAAAGTATCCTACATTTTTAAAATGAGGACACTTTAATTCTTCAAACTAGCCAAGAGGCAATTCCCATCACCCCCATGTACGCCATCACCGCTACCACCATCCACCCGATCACCGAAAGCCAAACCGGGTGACGGTATCCTCCCAAAATATCTTTATTAAAAGTAGAGGACAAAATTATTGCTAACGCAAACGGCAGCACCAAGCCATTTACTGCACCCGCTGCCACTAAAACTTTGACGGGCTCGCCCACGATCAGAAAAATAATAGTTGAAAGGACAATGAAGGCCATGATCAGTTGTCGAAAATATTTTTCTACGAAAGGATGAATCGATTTGGCAAAAGACAACGATGTGAACGCTGAACCTACTACCGAGGTGATGGCCGCACTCCACAACACCAAGCCGAATATTTTATACCCGATTTTTCCTGCTGCGCTTTCAAAGACAACTGCGGCCGGGTTTTCGTTGCCGAGCGAAATCCCTTTCCAGACAATACCCAAAGCCGCGATGAATAAGATCGTCCGCATCAACGAAGCAATCACGATGGCCGAGATGGAACTATTAGATACTCTCCTCAAATTTTCCTTTCCGGAAATTCCCGCATCCAACAAACGGTGCGCCCCTGCAAAACTGATGTAGCCACCCACAGTGCCGCCCACAATCGTTAAGATGATCAGTTCACTGATTTGATCAGGGAAAAAAGTTTTGATTGCAGCCTCCGCCATCGGTGGATCTGCTTTAAAAGCAACATAGCACGTAAGCGCAATCATGACAAAGCCCAGCGTCTTGACAAAACCGTCCATGGCTTTGCCCGCTTCTTCAATAATAAAGAGGATGGCCGCTAAGACACAGCTTACCACAGCACCTGTTTGAACACTCCATCCAAAAAGTACTTGAAACCCAAGGCCTGCACCAGCAATATTGCCAATATTGAATGCGAGGCCTCCCACTAAAATTAAAACGGTCAAAAAAAATCCTGCTCCCGGCACAACCTTGTTCGCCAGGTCTTGCGCATACATTTTACTCACACTCACCAATCGCCAGATATTTAATTGCGCACCAATATCGAGCAAAACCGAAACGAGAATAACAAACCCAAAACTGCCTTTGAGCTGTTCTGTAAATTTTGTGGTTTGTGTAATGAACCCGGGGCCAATGGCTGAGGTTGCCATTAAAAAAGCGGCACCTGCTAAAGGACCTGAGAATAGTGATCTTATTTTCATCGGTAGATTATAAAGTCTCCGTCTGACATTCATTTAGTGCTTTGCTCACTTCAGTTATAAATTAGTCTTTCCCGCTTCACTTCGTTGGAACTCGCGATCCTGTCAAATCATTAGGTCTATTTTATTTAACATCCGTTATAAAATCGTTTTAATTAATATTTTTTCCTTTACCAGTTCAGAATAAATAAGCTTGGCAAAATCAACAGCATGTTTTCCATCGCCATGGAGACAAATTGTATCGGCCTTTACCTCGATCAATCCACCCGTTACTGTTCCTACCTTATTTTCCTTCACCAACCGGATCGCTTGCGCCAACGCTTCTGCTTCATTCTCGATCAACGCGTTCGGTTGAGTGCGGGGGGTAAGTGAGCCATCGGGTTGATAGGTCCGGTCGGCAAAAACTTCATGAGCAAACTTTACGTGTAAATTTTCTGCTTCCTGAATCATTGAACTCTGGGAAAGCCCATATAAAATTAAAGAACCGTCAAAATCCCTAATCGCTGCCGCAATGCTGTTTGACAATGCCGCGTCCTTGGCGGCCATATTGTATAAGGCTCCATGTGGCTTTACATGATGCAGTTTAGCCCCTTGCTGTTTTGCCATATTTTCTACTAGCTGCAATTGATCCGTTATCAAATTGATTATCTGCTCCCTTCCCCAATTCATCGTTGTCCTTCCAAAATTTTCGCGATCGGGAAAGGAAGGGTGAGCACCGATAGCAACCTGGTGTTTCAAACAGAGGTCAATGGTTTCCTTCATCAGCTCTTCATTGCCAGCATGGTAGCCACAGGCAATGTTTGCGGAACTGATCCAGGGCATCAGTTCCCTTTCATTGCCAAACCCTTCGGCCATGTCGCAGTTAATATCGATCGATCGGATTTTCATTTGATGCTGTATCTACTGATCTGTTGTAAGCAACTGCTTTTTATTTCATCGAGCTGCTTTTCCATCGAAAGCAAAAGCAATTCAGCTTCGGCCAAAGAAATCATTTTAAAGGCAACTTTCCCATTCACACCAAGTTGAGCAAGTTTAGGTAGGTCAGCTTTTATAACCGATCCGATTCGGGGATATCCTCCCGCGGTTTGGTGATCGGCCATCAAAATAATAAGATTACCATCCGGCAAAAGTTGGATCGTTCCAAAATCAACGGGAGAGGAAGCCATATCCATTCGTTGACTTAAATAAAGTGGTTCACCTGCCAACCGATATCCCATTCGGTTGCTCTGATGAGTAATAGTGAAAAATTGTGAGGTAACTATTTCTTTGGATTCATTCGAGAGCAGATCGGTTTCAATACTTTTCACACATCGGATTTCATTCGGTGGAAAATAGATTCTATCCAATTCATTTTCAGAAATCGCCCATGGGAATTTTATTCCGTCTTTTTCACCACCACTTTCTTCTTCGGCTTCAAGGAGGTCGCCTTTCCGCAAGGCCCTGCCAACGTATCCGCCCATCTGCACACCCAAGTGGGTGCTAAAACTTCCGAGCCAATCTTGCGCGCGCCATCCGCCTTTCACCGAAAGATAACCTCGTCCACCCGATGATTTAATATCGAAACTCATCGCTGCATTTTTGGTTACTCTAATTGGCCGCCAGCGTGGGACTGCAACACCATTCACCAAAACTTCAAAACCCTTCCCCGTTATGCTGACGAGGTAACTTTGCTTAAACAAAATTTCAGGCGCGGGCAAATGGAGCTCCATCACCGCTGCATTGTCGTTGTTGCCCACAAGGTAATTGGCAACCCGCATCGCAACCCGATCCATCGCACCTCCCGAACCAATTCCGATATTTCGAAAACCTTTTCGTTCACACCCAACCAGTGTTGTAAGCAACCCCGGTTTAATGATTTCAGTACTCATGGAGTTTATTGAATTCATTATGATTGATGGAATAAAAACGCACTTCGTCTCCGGGCTTGAAAAGGCAAGGCTTGGATTTTTGTTTGTCGAAAATCTTGATCGGGGTCCGGCCGATCAACTGCCATCCACCCGGTGAGGATTGAGGATAAATTCCGGTTTGAAATCCAGCGATGCCAACGCTTCCGGCAGGAACTTGTGTGCGGGGCGAGCTTTTGCGCGAGGTTGCAATTCGTTCATCAAGCGAGCCCATGTAAGCGAAGCCTGGCAAAAACCCGATCATAAAAACATGGTACGCGGAGGAAGTATGGATTTCAATTATTTCTTCTCTTGTCATCTGATGTTGACCTGACACAAATTCTAAATCTTCGCCATCATACAAAACCGGAATCTCAATGACCTTATTTCTACTATCTTTCTCTTCTATTTCTTCTCCCGTCAACTTTATTTTGATGTATTCCGTTACAAACTGAAAAGCTGTTTCATAATCGGGATTTTCCGAATGCACTTGAATGGGATTATAAAACACGGCCAATGAACAATAGGCCGGAACTGTTTCCGTGAATCCAAGAAATGGTGCTACATTGAGTTGCTGATCCAGCGCAACAATTCTCTTGTTGACGTCAACATTAATGATATTCCCAAACGAAACAAGCACAGCATTTTCGTTCAGGGTCTCTATGGTATAAGGCTTTTTCAATATTGCTAAAAAAATTAACCCTTCAAATTAAATTTTAAAATCGGCAATTTTTTTGAGATAACCCCCTTTCTTTGCAAAGTATTTTCACATCAACCCGAAATGATTATCACTGCATCGCAAACGGACGAAGACCTCCTTCAGATTTTGAGCCTGCAAAAAAGAAATCTGCCCAAGAACCTTTCACAGGAAGAAATCAACCGGGAAGGGTTCGTTACCGTAAGCCACTCTTTTGAAGACTTGAAAAAAATGAATGGCTATGAGCAAAGTATCATTGCCAAGGAAAATAACACGGTGGTGGCTTACCTTCTGGCCATGACCGAAAAATCAAAACATGATATCCCCGTGCTTGTCCCTATGTTCAAGGTATTCAATAGTATAACGTATAACGAGAAAAAAATTTCAGCACTCAATTACCTGGTTGTTGGTCAAGTTTGTGTGTCCAAAGAAAATAGGGGCAAAGGATTATTGGATGACTGTTATCAAGCCTATAAAAAAACGTTTAGCAAAAAATATGACTTTGCCATCACGGAAATAGCGCAGAAGAACATTCGTTCGCTGAAAGCGCACCAGCGCGTGGGTTTTAAAACCATTCATCAATACACGGACTCCAATGGGATTGACTGGGATATTGTGTTATGGGACTGGGGATAATGTAATTCGAATTTGAAATATTATTTTCCAGAAACGCTAAACTTATAAATTGTTTTCTGGCGATAGGTTTCTCTCGGTTTCAAAACCGTGGACGGAAAATTGGAATGATGGGGCGAATCCGGAAAATGTTGTGCCTCCAGACAAAATGCAGAGCGATAAGGATAGGGTGTGTTGCCTTTACCCCTATCCTTCCCATCCAAAAAATTTCCTGAATAAAATTGAAGGCCCGGCTCGGTAGTCCACACTTCCATAACCCGTCCGCTCAAAGGCTCGGTCGCTTTCGCGGCAAGCGACAATTCGGTCCCCTTTTTAGTCAATACCCAGTTGTGATCGTAGCCTTTGCCAAATTTCAATTGATCATCATGTTGGTTGATCCGTTCACCAATTTTGTGGGCCGACAAAAAATCGAAGGGGGTTCCGTTTACATTTTTCAATTCCCCAGTAGGGATAAGTCCCGAATCAACCGGGCAAAATTTTTGTGCGTCAATTACCAGTTCATGGTTGAGGATATCCCCATGACCCGCGCCAGCCAAGTTAAAAAAGGAATGGTGTGTTAAATTTAGGATGGTCTCTTGATCCGTGGTCGCTTCATAGTCGAGGACAATTTCATTTTTGCCGGTGAGCGTATAGGTCACCGTCACCTCCAGGTTGCCGGGATATCCTTCTTCACCATTGGCACTGCAGTAGGTCATCCGCAAGGCATTGGTTTCTTTTAATGCGATGATTTTCCAATACACGTTGTGAAATCCTTGCAGGCCACCGTGCAACGCATTGGCACCATTGTTTTTCGCTAGTTGAAACTCCTTTCCACTCAACGTGAATTTTCCATTTGCAATCCGGTTGCCGTAGCGGCCAATCATCGCCCCGAAATAGAAGTTGCCGTTTAAGTACTGTTTCAAGGAATCATAGCCCAACACCACATCCTCCAACTTTCCATTTCTATCGGGCACAAGCAAAGAAACAATTCGCCCGCCATAGTTGGTCACTTCCATTTTAAGGCCATTGGAGTTGACAAGCGCATACGACTTTAGCGAGTCAACTTGCGAAGTTGCAGAGTGATCCATTTCGTAACGATTTTTTTTGGGAGAGCAGAAAAAAAGAAAGGCAATGCCCACAAAGGAATAAATCCATTTCATAAAGCGAAGGTAGGGAATTGACAAAGGAAGAAAAAGTGATTCAGGGCAGCTAATTCCCTCACTCAGCAGAATAAAGGAAACCTTGACCGACCCTCAACCCTTTCGCTCCTTTCGGAAGCGAAAGGACTTGAACGTTAAATTTCAGAGTCTTAAATCAAATCGCCAAACGCTTTCACAAAACCTTTCATCTCCTCTTCAATGCCAATGCTTACACGGCACCATTCCTTTTGCTGGTAATCCCAGATACGCATGAGGTAGCCGCGTTCTTCCATTTTACTCAAAATGGTTTTTCCATCTTTTTGTGCAGGGAAGAACACAAAATTGGTCAACGACTTTCCATAGAAAATTTTATGTTGATCCAGGTAATCTGTCAGCACTTTTCGGGCAGCGGTATTTTTGCTGCGCACCATCGCCATGAAGCTCTCATCGCCTAAGCTTGCCTTGGCGGCCGCAATTGCTGTTTGACTAAAAGGAAAATCGCCTCCATACTTTGAAATTTTTTTGACCAGGTCGGGCTTTGCCACAAGATATCCGATCCGCAAGCCAGCCAACCCATACACTTTTGAAAACGTGCGCGACACGATCACGTTCATGTCTTTCTTCACCAACTCCACCATCGAAGTTTGCTGGGATGGCTCAAGCAATTCCAGGTACGCTTCATCAGAATAGACCGGGACTTTTTTAGAAATCTCTTCGCAAAACGACTTCACCTTTTGCCAATCCACGAGCGTGCCTGTTGGGTTGTTGGGATTGCAAATGAAAACCAGTTTCGTGTCGCTCTTGATTGCGCTGGCCACCGCATCGTAATCGTATTCCAATTTGGCGTTCATATCCACTTTATCCCAAGTTGCGTTGAACACCTTGGCGTAATCCATCAACAAAGGAAAGGTCGGATAACCCGACAAAATCCTTCCGCCTTCTATTCCAAAGGCAGTACCTGCCTGGCAAAGCAAATCGCCCGAGCCTGCCCCCACATGGATATATTCAGGGGCAACCCCTTCCTTCTTTGCCAAAATGGTTTTCAGTTCTTCAACGGCAAGGAATGGGTACCTGTTAGCCTCTGATAAAATATTGACGATGGCTTGCCTTGCCTTCTCGGAAGGGCCATACGGATTTTCGTTGGCATTCAACCGTACTTTTCCATTGAGGATTTTTGCAAAATGGTTTGCCTCGGCCAAACTCATCGGTGCGGCCATCAACCGATCAATCATCGAAGTGGAAATGACAAGGCTTGCAGAAAGGGCTGCGGTTGACTTGAACCAATCTCTGCGCGAAAGTTGAGTTTTCATTTGTTAATAATTTGTTTTTTAGTTGTCACATGGAATGCCCATAACTGATTGTCATTCCGTTGGGTCTGCTTTGAGGATCGGCAATTCATAGGGAGATAATTTATGGTATCCCGAAAATACTAAAATCCAATCTCGAATAAAAGGGAAATTATTTTAAAGGGTATCTCTAAAAATTCCACTAACCTCGTTTGGAGAAAGGTGAAGGGTTGGGGTAGTTAAACGCAAGGTTGTTAAAGCTGCCCTAAAGCAATTTTTCAATCACTTTCATCAACCGGCCAAGGTACAGGCTGTCCGTTTCGTCAAAGGCATTGAGGTGATCACTGTCCACATCAAGCACTAAAAAAACCTTTTCGCTTTTAATAGCAGGCAATACAATTTCTGATTTTGAATCCGAGCTGCAGGCAATATGCCCCGGGAATTCATCCACGTTGGGAACAAGGATTATTTTTTTCTCTTTCCAACTCGCACCACACACACCTTTACCGAAGGCGATTCGGGTGCAGGCAATTGGCCCTTGGAACGGGCCGAGCACCAGTTCGTTTTCTTTCACTAGATAGAATCCTACCCAAAAAAAATCAAAGGTTTGCTTTAATGCAGCTGCAATATTCGATAAGTTGGCAACCAAATCTGGCTCCCCTTTCACCAGCGATTCAATTTGGGGCAATAGTGTTTCGTACCGCTCTGCTTTTTTTGTTGAACTGGAAATAGAAAGGCTTTCGGCCATAATCTTAGGAATTATTATCAGGTTCCGGTTTCGATTCAATGGACTCGGTAACTATAATCGGGAAAGCATTGTCGTCAACTTGGCCCACCTGCAATTCATTTTCCCTTAACGATTCTTTTTTCTCTGCGTGTGGAAAAAATCTCTTTTGAAAAATAAGAATGGATACTACGCCAACAAAAATGGAAGAGTCGGCAATGTTAAACACCGGACTGAAGAACAGGAAATACTCGCCCCCCACACCCGGTACCCACTGTGGCCAACTGAATTCCATCAAGGGGAAAAAAAGCATATCGATCACCTGCCCGTGAAACCATTGGATCGGAGATTCCAACGGAGCATTGTTGAGGAATACGCCATAAAACATACTGTCGATCACATTGCCAATAGCTCCACCAAGAATTAATGAGAGGCAAACCAAAAATCCTGTGTGGGAATTTTTCCTTACCGACTGCACCAAATAATATCCAATGCCACCCATGGCGCCAATGCGAAAAATGGTGAGCGCCAATTTCCCAAATTCATTGTCCCAACGGATACCGAAGGCCATGCCCGGATTCAGGAGGTAATGCAACCGAAACCACTCGCCCAGCACGTTGACTTCCTGGTGGATGTACATATACTTATACACCAACAGTTTGCTCGCTTGGTCAATGACGATCACGATAAGTGCTATTAAAAAATATTTGTAGGGCTTCATTTTTTCTTTTTGATCAGGGTTACATTCAATTTTTTCGTATTCTAATTTTCACCACAAACTCATCCACTTCCACTTCCGTTGCATCGCTGATTTTTTCCTCGAACTCTAAACGGAGTGCCTGGGTTTCGGTGCAGATGTATTCTTTATACTCACTCAAGGCAGTGGTAGCTAATGCTCCGTCTCGCTCCACTTCAATCTCTATTTTATCAAGCACATCCAAACC
>JAYVMP010000279.1:0-5655 GCA_043758895.1 Bacteroidota bacterium | reverse complement strand
GGTCACCGGATTTTATGCATCTTTAGTGTGTGCTATTCCGACAAGGTTATCTGGGGAGAGCTCGATCGGGGCGATGCAGTTTACCTACATCGCGTGGTCGTGAATCCCAACTTTAAAGGACAGAAGCAATTTGAAAAAATAGTAGATTGGGCTATTGCTCATGCCAGAGAAAAAAAATTGACGTACATCCGTATGGACACTTGGGCAGACAACCCCAATATCATCAGGTATTACAAAAGTTTTGGTTTTAAAGTGGTGGGAACATCAACTACTCCCGACTCCGAGGAATTGCCCATTCAAGCGCGAAATTTATCTTTGGCATTGTTGGAGCATACCCAAAACTAAAAATGCGTTTTAACCAAATGAAGCAACTTTTAACCCTACAGCTATGCTAAGCCGTGTGGCCGACTCTTTGTTTTGGATGTCGCGCTACATCGAGCGGACAGATGGTATCTTGCGCATGCTTAAAATTAACTATGCCTCTTCGCAGGATAACACCAATGAGTTTTCTTGGAAACCGGTATTGAAAATCTTTACTTTTTTAGATGAAGCCGAGATAGCTAAACTTGAAAAGAACAGCAGGGCTGTGCTGCAGTTTATGGTGGTGGATAAGGATAATCCCAACTCGGTGTTGAACATGGTAACAAAGTCGCGAGAAAACGCACGCTCCGTTCAAGACCACATCACCAAAGAAGTTTGGCAATGTTTGAATGAATTTTACCACATCGTGCGCGATGAAAAGTTGAGCCAGCACCTTAAAAGCGAGGACCCCATTACGGTTTTGGATGCTTTGATCAAGCAGGGCATGCTCTACTATGGCACCACCGAGATCACCATGTCGCGGGGCGAAGGAATGAGTTTCATGAACATTGGAAAACATTTGGAGCGCGCCATTCAATCAGCTGATATCCTGCACGTCAGGTTCAACGACTTATCTTTTGATACCGAGCAAGTGACCGACCCTACCAATTGGAAATATTTTTTGATGTCCATTTCAGGTTATGAGCTGTACTTAAAAAACTACCGATCGGGCTTTGAGGCAAAGAACATTCTGGATCAGATCATTTTAAATATTAATTTTCCGCGCTCCGTTCATTATTCGGTCCAGCAAGTGAGCCGGTATTTTGACCGGATGAAAAATGATCGCAACTTGGATGGCTTTGAAAAAATCAATTTTATGATAGGGAAACTTAAAAGCAATATCCAGTTTTCCAATGTGGACATGATTCTAAACGAAGGGTTGTTGGTTTATTTAAATCGAGTTCACCGTGAATTATACGCAATTGGCAATGCCCTCAACCAATATTATTTTGCATACAGTTAAGCCATTCTTTCATGCCCAAATTTGAAATCAGGCACATCACCAAATACAGTTATGAAGTGCCCGTTCGCGACAGCGCGAACCAAATCATGCTCTATCCGATAAAGGATGATTTTCAAGATGTGCCGCAGCACCAGATTACGATAAGCGGTGGTGTGCCGGTGGCCGTGCATACGGATTATTTTGGCAACGAGCTGGGCACGTTTACCCATTCACAACCGCACCATGACCTTGTGATTGATTCCAAACTTGTGGTAGTGACAAGGGCAAAAGAATTGCCAATGGATAATCATCCTGCTGCTGAACAATGGAGAGAACTAAAAAGGATCAAGGCCAATTTTCAATTTATGGATTTTTTATCACATGATTTTTTTGATGGCGAATCAGAAGCCGTAGAGTTGGTGCAAGAAGAATTTAAAAAAAATCACACTCCGTTGATTTCAGCCAAAGAACTATGCTTTTATGTGTTCAGTCACTTTACCTACAAAAAAGGGATCACCACGGTGGAGAGCACGCTGACCGAAGTATGGAATATAAAAACCGGTGTGTGCCAGGATTTTGCGCAAGTACTTTTGGCCTTGTTGCGGTTAATGGATGTTCCTGCCCGCTATGTAAGCGGCTACATTTGCCCGAACAAAAATGGGATGCGTGGAGAAGGGGCAACCCATGCCTGGGTGGAGGCCTACATTCCTTTTTACGGATGGCTTGGTTTAGATCCCACCAATAATTGTGTGGTCAACGATGCGCACGTGCGGTTGGCCGTGGGTAGGAATTTCTCTGATTGCTCGCCCGTGAAGGGAACCTACCGCGGTATTTCTGAACATACGCTCGAGGTAGCCGTTTCAGTTTCTTATGAAGATGGTCATAGCACTGAAAGGACCAACGAGTTGGTGGAACATGACCCCGTCTCTTCTTTTTCAAAAAACTCTTACCTCAGGCACCAGGAAATCCAAATGCAACAATAGCCTTAGCCAATTCAATGTCGTTAAGTTTAGCACCAATGATCTCCCCGCTTTGGGAGAGGAGGGGGTGAGGTGAGTAGGAAGGGCTTAACTTGACGACATTGATAGCCAACTTTTGCCAAAATGATTTCGTTCGTGCCAATGACCTTCGATTGCTAATTTTTACTTTGCGGCTCATATTTTTTTCCTATTTTGAATGAAATTCAGTGATCGATAAATGAGTGAAGAACTTTTAAAAGCCATAATCCAGTTTTTCGCCATCGTGGCGAAGGAGCGCATTACCGAGGATGAGCGCACCATCATCAAAGAATTTTTGTCGCTGCACCTCAATCAGGATGGGCTTCGGTACTACCTTACCCTTTTTGATGACTTCTGCAAAAAAAACAAGCCTGCCAGCACTCCATTGACCAACGTGGATGAGGCTACACAAGAATTCGTGGACGACTGGGCGCAGATTATCCAAATCGCGCGGAAGGTAAATCAAGCCCTCACCATGCAGCAAAAGGCGGTGCTGGTGATCAAAATAATTGAACTGGTTTTTGCCGGAGACGAACTATCCGAACGGCAAAGCAACTTGATATTTTATATCGGGGAAGCCCTGAAAATACCAGCCAAAGATTTTCGCGCCATGCGGGCTTTTGTGCTGGGCCACGATTCTGATGAATTGGACTCAAAAAATATTTTGATCATCGATGAAAGCCCTGCCTCCAGCGGGCATGTAGGCCCGCACCTCATGGCCAAAAACCTTTCGGGGATGATTGCCATCCTTCGCCTCACGGATATCGAGACCTATTTTATCAAATACCTTGGCATCACTCCGCTCTACCTGAATAGCTTGCCCCTGAAGTCGCGAAGGGTGGACGTATTTCCTACCGGCAGCACGATCCGAGGATCTAAGATTGACCCGGTTTATTACAGCGATGTGGTGGGCAAGTTTTTGTTTGAGCAAAGCGATACCAAAGTAAGTTTTGAAGCCGATCATATCTTCTATCATTTTAGGAGCGGCCGCGCAGGATTGCAAAACATAACGTTAGCCGAGACGGGCGGAAAGCTGATCGGCATAATGGGCGGCAGTGGCTCGGGCAAATCCACTTTGCTGAACGTACTCAACGGCACCGAAAGGCCTTCGAGTGGCCGAGTGCTGGTCAATGGCATCAACATCCACGAGCGCCCGCACGAAGTGGAGGGAGTAATTGGCTTCATCCCTCAAGATGACCTTTTGATGGAGGACCTCACTGTGTATGAAAACCTGTATTATTCTGCACGGCTCTGCTTTGGGCATTATGCACACGAAGAAATTATTAAAACGGTAGATCGCGTGCTGTTAAACCTGGGCCTTTCAGAGATCAAGGATTTGAGGGTGGGATCCCCGTTGTCAAAGACGATCAGTGGCGGCCAGCGCAAGCGATTGAATATTGGGTTGGAATTGCTGCGCGAGCCTACCATTCTTTTTGTGGATGAACCAACCTCGGGACTTTCTTCGCGCGATTCAGAAAACATCATGGATTTGTTGAAAGAGTTGACACTGCGCGGGAAAATGATTTTTGTGGTAATTCATCAGCCTTCGTCAGACATTTTTAAAATGTTTGATACGCTTTTAATTTTGGATGTGGGCGGTTTTCAAATTTATTATGGCAACCCTGTCGAGTCAGTAAATTATTTTCAAGAGATCATCAATGCGGCAAACAAAACACCCGGAGCTTGCCCCGAATGTGGCAACATCAACCCCGAGCAAGTCTTTAATATTATCGAGACCCGGGTGGTCAATGAATACGGTCGGTTTACGCACACCCGAAAAGTATCGCCTGGGCAATGGTACCAATACTTTAAAAAGAAAATAAAAATCCCCAAGATTGAAGAGATCAAAGAAGCTTTGCCCGCAGTTCAGCAAATCCCCAACTGGATCCAGCAGTTGACGGTATTTATTCTTCGCGACTTGAAATCAAAATTTGCCAACCGGCAATACATGACGGTGAATTTGATCCTTACCCCGTTGCTGGCACTCTTCATTGGGTACTTCGTAAAGTATTACGAGTTTGTAGGCCAGGATAAACCGAAATATACGTTCTACGAAAATGCCAATATCCCGGTCTATTTTTTTATGAGTATTGTGGTGGCCCTCTTTGTGGGGTTGATCGTAAGTGCCGAAGAAATATTCCGTGATCGCAAAATACTAAAGCGCGAACGCTTTCTGCACTTGAGCCGCAGTAGCTATTTTATCTCGAAGGTGAATATTTTATTTGCGCTTTCAGCGTTTCAGACGTTGACCTTCATCCTCGTTGGAAACGCTTTGCTCGAGATCCCTTTTGGGGAAATGAGGTATTGGCTGATTTTATTTTCATGTTCTTGTTTCGCCAACCTGCTGGGCTTAAATATTTCGTCTGCATTTGATTCAGCGGTAACAATCTATATACTGATCCCCATCTTGATCATCCCCCAATTATTGTTGAGCGGAGTGGTGATCTCCTTCGATAAGTTCAATCCCAAGGTGGGCAGGCCCGATGGCATTCCGCTGCTTGGCGAATTAATGGCTTCGCGCTGGGCTTTTGAAGCATACATGGTCACCCAGTTCAAAGACAATCCATTAGAAAAACAATTTTATGAACTGGATCAAAAGCATGCCATAGCCGAATACAAGCGAGGCTATTATTTACCCACGTTGGAATCCAAGTTGTCGGATGTAATCAATCATCCCGAAGACTGGCGAAACCAACGGGAGGGGAATAAAATAAAAGCCACGTTGGATTTGCTGCGCAACGAACTAACCCACGAATCGGGAATTGTGGGAAAGGGAATGCCCGAGATAAATAAGCTCGAGGTAGGGAAGTTTGATTCAGCCGCGTACCTGAAGGTCAATCAATTTTTAAAGACACTGAAAGAATTTTATTCCATCCGCAGCCGCCATGCACAAGCCAATAAGGAAAAATTGCTGGCCCAACTGACTGATGACGATGAGAAAAAGGTGGCCTACGAAAAATTAAAAATGAAATACCAAAACGATGCGGTAACCAAGATGGTAGAAAATACACAAAGCCAAGTGCGGATAATTGATTGGGATGGGGAATTGATCCAAAAAATATACCCCATCTATTTTAACGAACATCGGCCAAGCCATTTTATGGATTTCCGAGATAATTTCTATATCCCTGCCAAATATTTTGCCGGCCAAAAATTTGACACCCTCTACTTCAACCTCTCTGTGATTTGGCTGATGATTGTGGTGTTATACGTTTCTTTGTATTTCGAACTTTTGAAAAAAGCGGTTATCGGCTTTGCTATGCGCAGGAAGTATGGTGGCAGGTGGGGAATAAATAAGTAGGCATTGGGGCACTACGGATAAAATATGGCAGAATCAAGTCATTCCCTGTGCTA
>JAYVMP010000278.1:0-1862 GCA_043758895.1 Bacteroidota bacterium | reverse complement strand
TCGTTCACGATGCCATCGCTGGCGGCAAAGAATGCCAGTACGTGCGTGATGAAGTGCCGCTCACCGTCATTCAGGTTAGCCCAGTCTTTCGAGTCCTGGCTCAAATCAATTTCCTCGGCCGTCCAAAAACTGGCTTCGGCTTGTTTGTAGTATTTCCAGATGTCGTGGTGGCGGATGGGGAAGATGACGAAACGGTCTTTGTTCTCTTTGAGGATGGGTTCTTGTAGGGCTTCACGCATAGGTTTAATATGGTTTTACGACCAATCGAAAACTTTTTAGGGTAAACGCGATCTGTTAAAATTATAGGTTTAGTTTTTTGTCGGAATTTTTAGGGGGTACTCCTCCTAAAATACGAGTGAACAAATATTCTAAAATGCGAGGTGAAATTCAAAGGCCTGAAGAGGCAGGTTCGCTGAGGGGAAAGTTATCAACACCCTTTTATGGTTGATAAATAGATTCACAGTCATTCACTTAGCGACCGGTTGAAAAGTGAACACTTAAACGAAACTTTTTTTAAATATTTTTTGCCTCCATTTCGGCCTTTGATTTAAAAACTTTGATCAGCCCACAGGTTTTTGAAGGCAACACCTTAAACGTCTGCCATCAGGTCAGAAAAGGCCTTGATAATTCAGGAATTGCCTTTTGCCTATTGCCCACCGCCCTCTGCCTACTTTTATTTATCATTCTTTGCCTATTGCAGACGGCTTACCGCATACTTTTTTATTTACAAACCTTGCATTTTATAGTGTTTGCCCTATCTTTGCACTCCAATTTTTAAAAATAAAAACCATGTACGCCATCGTAGATATTGCCGGCCAACAGTACAAAGTAGCCAAAGATCAATATGTGTATGCCCCCAAAATGGAGGGCGAAGCGGGCACGCTTGTCAGTTTTGATAAAGTCCTATTACTGGACAATGGCAAAGGCGTGGAAGTTGGGTCTCCTGTTATTGATGGCGCAAAAGTATCGGGCAAGATCTTAGAACATGTAAAAGGCGACAAGGTGATCATCTTCAAAAAGAAAAGGCGCAAAGGCTATGCGGTAAAGAACGGCCACCGCCAGCAGTACACCAAAATCCAGATCGAAAGCTTAGGATAAAAACCGATTCGATAATTCGTTGATTCGTTAATGATGGATCACCAAAATCATCGAATCAATTAGTTAGCGAATCAAATCATCAAATCATCGAATCAAATCATCAAATCATCGAATCAAATCAACGAATCAACGAATTAGATTATGGCACATAAAAAGGGTGAAGGTAAAGTAAAAAACGGGCGCGAATCGGAAAGCAAACGGTTGGGCATTAAAGTTTTTGGTGGTGCGAAAGTGATAGGTGGAAATATTATTGTGCGCCAGCGCGGTACCAAGCATCATCCGGGCAAGAATGTGGGCATGGGCAAGGATCATACTTTGTTTGCGCTTGTTCCCGGCACGGTATTATTTAAAAAAGGCCGTGCCGACAGGTCTTTTGTATCTGTTGTGGCGGAAGCATAAGTTTTTTTAATAGTATTAGAAAAAGGCTGTCTCGAAAGGACAGCTTTTTTTATCCCTTACAGCGTGGTATTTTTTGATCATGAAAAATATTTTTTATAATTCCTCACTAATTTTATAAGTTCAAAATTATTGATTTGTAGCTAATTAAAACGATTGAACAGAATAACATTTGGTTATCAAAAGGTGTACCCCTTGCGGACGAGCCTCTAAAAATAATTTGCGGAATTTTGTTTTAGGAAATTTTAGCATAATTTGGGGGACTTAATTTATTAACCTAAACCTAAACCTATGAAGAAGTTTTTACTAATGTGCTTCTCATTCGGGTTTGCGCTCAGTGTCTGGGCGCAAGACCGGGTGGTAACAGG
>JAYVMP010000277.1:0-1590 GCA_043758895.1 Bacteroidota bacterium | reverse complement strand
AATTGCGTCACCCGTTCGATCCCCATCCCAAAAGCAAAACCAGTGTACTCTTCTGGATCAATACCACAATTGCGAAGCACATTTGGGTGAACCATACCGGAGCCCGCGATCTCCACCCAGCCGCTATGCTTGCAGATGTTGCATCCTTTACCTTTACAAATAAGGCATGAAATGTCAATCTCGGCACTTGGTTCGGTGAACGGAAAAAACGAAGGCCTGTACCTGATCTTGATGTCCTTGCCATACAGTTCTTGGGCGAAATGATAGAGGGTTTGCTTCAGGTCAGCAAAGCCAACGTTCCTATCAACATACAACCCCTCGACCTGGTGAAAGAAACAGTGCGCCCTGGCCGAGATCGCTTCGTTGCGATAGACACGGCCAGGCATAATTGATCGGATAGGTGGCTTTTGGGATTTCATCAGCCGGATCTGCACATTTGATGTGTGGGTGCGCAAAAGGATGTCCGGATTTTTTTCCACAAAAAAAGTATCCTGCATTTCGCGGGCCGGATGGTTGGGCGGAAAATTCAGGGCAGTGAAATTATGCCAGTCGTCTTCGATTTCTGGCCCATCGGCCAGGTTGAACCCCAATCGCTCGAAAACTTCAATGATACGGTAGCGTGTTAAGCTCAGGGGGTGTTGGTTACCCAGTTTGTTGGGAACAACCGGCAGCGACAGATCAATACCTTCTTCAATTTTGGGAACCGTGTTTTCTATTTCTCCCTGGGCTGTTTTGAATTTGGCTTCCGCAAATTGCTTTAACTCATTCAGCAATTTTCCTGCTTTCCTTTTTTCCTCAGCGGGCGCCTGTTTGAGGTCTTCAAACAGGGCTGGGATCAATCCCTTTTTGCTAATGAACCTCAGGCGAAAATTCTCCAGCTCCATTTTCGAAGAAACAGAAAAGGATTTTGCTTCTGCTTCAATTGATTTTATTCTTTGCTCCATCGGGATTTAGCTTTCGTTGGTGCGCCCATTTCAATCCAAAATTGATCGCAAGGCAAAGGGCAAGCACAATCCCCAAAATTAACAGATCATTTTGTTTTCGTAAGAGCCACGCCAAAACAATCATCAAAATATTGATGGCCCCAATATAAAGCACCGATTTGGCATGGCTGAAACCCAAGTTGATAAACTGATGGTGAAGGTGGTTTCGGTCAGCATGAAAAGGGGATTGCCCTTGCCTGAGCCGTACTATGATTACCCGCAGCGTGTCAAAAACGGGGATGATGACCACACAGATAGCCGTGGCAATCGATGCGTGAAACTTGTATCCATTACCTTGTGGCAAACGATAGTTTTCATTTATAAAAAATACGGCCAGGTAAGAAAGGAGAAAACCAATCATGAGCGCGCCTGTATCTCCCATAAAAATTTTGGAAGGTTGCCAGTTGAAAACCAAAAATGCAATGAGGCCCCCCGCAAAAGTTAAGGCAATAAGGCTAAGTGCAGTGTCTCCCGCGAGGTAAAACCAAAAGCCAAACGCTGCCAAGGCGATTACGCCAACCGTGCCGGCCAAGCCATCCAAGCCATCAATTAAATTGTAGGCATTTGTCAAAATGATTAGTGTAAAAATGCTGATGCCCCAAATAAT
>JAYVMP010000276.1:0-17826 GCA_043758895.1 Bacteroidota bacterium | reverse complement strand
CAATAATATCCGGCACCATACCGAAAACGCTCGCGCCTGATCAGCCCTAAATTTACCCCATATACATTGATCGGAAAATCCTTAACGAAAGAGTTGCGGGTGTCAATTTGAAGATCAAACTTGGTTGACTTTCTTACCTCTTTCATAGGGAGGTGACCAAAGTAGTATTTCCAATTCCGTTTCTCCCGAACTGTGGAAACCGTATCGGATTTTTGCTCGACCGTATCGGCATTTAACCCCCATGCGAGATGAGGTAATGGTAACGACAAAACAAAAAGCATTGCTCCTAGCCTAAGTTGTTTGATTTGCGGTGTGTGATGGATCACGTGCTCGCGAAAAAATTTTAGCGCGTGTTGTATGTTCATCATACCCATACGCACGTGACGGTAAATTTTTCTCTTGAGTTGCCGCTCTTCAATCTGATCTAACGTGTGTCTTAGCGCTGCTCGCGTTTGATCCCATTCTTCCATTAATTTATTAAAATCGGTTTCAGTTGAGGTTTGGTCCACCACTATTTTAGGGGCTTTGAATTTGAAGGGTAGCCGCTGAGAAGCTATAAGCAGGAGCATTTTTACCTCTTCGGCAAAACCGGTGTCGTCCGCTTCATTTACGCCTAAGATTTTCTTATTGAGATATTGAACGGACAGCCGCTCAGCCGAAATCAAATGGGCAATGATTTGGTTGATCGACCATTTGCCTTTGGGCTGGCGATTTAGTTTTTCCCGGGGAAATTCACGCAGTGACAAAAGCAGGGATTGCCGCTGCGATTCGATACTTTCGAAGAGGTTTTTGAGCCGAGGGTGCATAACACTGGTTAAGTAAAAGTATAAATTACACATTATCCTTTGGGCAGGACAAAGGTTTTATTATTTTTAATCTACCTTAACACAAACCCCTAAACTTATGAACACCAATTATGCAGGTTTTTGGATGCGCTTTCTTGCCGTAATTATTGATGGCATTCTCATAGCAATAGTGAGATCCTTACTGGTTGCACCTATTCTGGTAGGGATGGGACTTAGCGTTACTTCGGAAGCTCAATCCTTTGACTCCGATGACCCTTCTTCCCTTCTTCCTTTAATCGGAACAATTATGGCATTTGCAGGAATTACAGCCCTAATCTCAACAGTCATTTGGGTTCTCTATTACACTTTAATGGAATCCTCAAAATATCAAGCCACCATAGGCAAACTGGCATTAGGCTTAATCGTTACTGATATGAGTGGTAATAAACTGGATTTCACAAAGGCTTTAGTTAGGAATTTATGCAAGATCATCAGTTCAATCATTCTCGGAATAGGTTACCTCATGGCCGCATTTACAGATAAGAAGCAAGGCTTACACGACATGATCGCCAATACTTTGGTGGTTAAAAAACCAACGACTATGTAAAGGCTGTCATCCCCGCTAAATAAAAAAAGCCGATCTACTGACCGGCTTTTTTTATTATTTTCAAATTCGTTGGCTACAACTTCTTCACTTCCCGCATCTCGTAGCTTTCAATCACATCGCCCGCTTTAATATCATTAAACCCTTCGATGCCCATACCACAGTCAAAGCCGGATTTTACTTCGCTCGCATCATCCTTGAAACGTTTCAATGAATTGAGTTTACCGGCATACACCACAATGCCATCGCGGATCAGGCGGATCGGGTTGTTGCGCTTGATGTAGCCATCGGTCACCATGGTGCCGGCTATTGTGCCCACTTTCGAAATCTTGAAGACATCGCGTATTTCGGCATTGCCCACAATTACTTCTTCCATCTCCTTCTCCAGCATGCCTTCCATGGCGGCTTTCACTTCGTTGATGGCATCGTAGATGATGGAGTACAAGCGGATTTCAATTTCTTCGTTTTCGGCCAGCCTGCGTGCCGAAGCTGAAGGCCGCACTTGGAAGCCAACGATGATCGCATCGGAAGCCGAAGCGAGCAACACATCCGATTCGGAAATCTGACCCACAGCTTTATGAATAATGCTTACCGCTACTTTTTCGGTGGTGAGTTTCAAAAGCGAATCCGAGAGTGCTTCAATCGAGCCGTCCACGTCACCTTTCACAATCACGTTTAATTGCTTGAATGAACCGATGGCCAAGCGCCTGCCAATTTCATCGAGCGTAATGTGTTTCTTGGTGCGGATGCTCTGCTCGCGCATGATTTGGCTTCGTTTGTTGGCTACTTCACGAGCTTCGCGGTCCGTTTCCATCACTTGGAATTTTTCACCGGCTTGTGGCGCTCCGTCCAAACCCAAAACTTGAACTGGTGTGGAAGGCCTTGCTTCATTCACGCGCTTGCCTGTATCGTCAAACATCGCCTTCACGCGACCATAGTTAGAGCCTGCCACCATGATGTCTCCCACTCTCAACGTGCCCGACTGAACCATTAATGTGGTTACATAACCACGGCCTTTATCCAATTCGGCTTCAATGATCGAACCCCCGGCCGTTTTATCAGGGTTCGCCTTTAGGTTGAGCAGCTCTGCTTCCAGCAGCACTTTTTCAAGGAGTTGGTCAATGCCTTGACCCGTTTTTGCCGAGATACCCTGGCTCTGGTATTTGCCGCCCCAGTCTTCCACTAAAATATTTATTTTAGAAAGCGACTCTTTCACCTTTTCAGGGTTGGCTCCAACTTTATCGATTTTATTGATCGCAAAAACCAAAGGCACACCCGCTACCTGTGCGTGGTTGATTGCTTCTTTGGTCTGGGGCATTACATCGTCATCAGCCGCCACCACAATAATTGCAATGTCGGTAAGTTTTGCTCCGCGAGCGCGCATGGCTGTAAACGCTTCGTGACCGGGTGTATCGAGGAATGCAATTTTCTGTCCGCTTGGTGTAGTTACATCATAAGCACCGATGTGCTGGGTGATGCCTCCGGCCTCGCTGGCGACCACTTTTGCTTTACGTATATAATCGAGCAATGAAGTTTTTCCATGATCCACATGACCCATGATCGTGACGATCGGTGCGCGCGGTTTCAAATCCTCTTCCAAATCTTCCTCCTCTTCGGCCTCAGTTTCCTCCTCGGTGGAGGTGGTGAACTGCACCTCAAAACCAAACTCATCGGCAATTACAGTGATTGCCTCCGCATCCAAACGTTGATTGATGGAAACAAACATGCCCAAACCCATGCAGGTGGAGATTACCTCGTTGACGGAGACATTCATTAATGAAGCCAAATCGTTGGCTGAAATAAACTCGGTAACCTTCAAGGTCTTGGACTGCTCTTGTTCTTGTTGCAGCCGTTCAACTTCGGCATCCGAAACAGCTTGTCTTTTTTCTTTGCGGTATTTGGCACCCGTGAATTTCTTCTGTCCGCCACTCAACTTGGCGAGTGTGGCACGAATCTGATCTTGAATCTGCTTGTCCGTGGGTTCCACTTTTTGCACACGTGGAGCCGGCTTTGATTTACCACCGCTGGCACTGGCTGGTCTTGCGCCTTTTCCATCATTGAAGTTCGGGATTCGTTTGCGTGGCCTTTTTTGATGCTGCGCGGCAGCACTTTTTGTGGGATCAGAAGAAGCTACCGGCAAATCAATTTTATCGACCACTTTCAATCCTTGAAGCTTGCCCGCCCGGGCTTTGATCAACTCAAGTTCTGGCTCAATGGCCTTGTCCGGTTCAACGGCCTTCGCTTCAACGGCAGCAACAGGCTCGATCTTCACCTCTGCCTCAGGTTCCTTGGTTTTCTTTTTTTCAAGTTCGAGTCTGCCAAGTACCTTGAAGCCTTCCAATTTCGGCTTTTCAATTTCTACTTTTTCTGTTTTGGCTTCTTCTTTGTGTTTAATGATTTCTTTGGACCCAAGATTTTTGATGAGCATGCTCTCCTCTTCATCTGCCTTTTTGCGGTGAACTTCAGGCTCGCCTTTTGTGGCCAGGTTTTCAACGTGCTTTCCGCCAATGGTAAGGCCAGACGCTTCTAATTTCTCAGACGCAGACGAGGCGTATTCCTTGGCAAGCATAGCAAACTGATCGGCTGTCAGCTTGGCGTTTGGGTTATTCTCTACGGCAAAACCTTTTTTTGCCAAAAAATCCAAAATGGTATTGTGGCCCACATTGAGTTTACGTGATGCTTGTCCTAATCGAATGCCCTTGTCTTCAGCCATGCTCAAATATCTGCTATTTTTGTCGAATTGTGAGTTTATCCTTCTGCAAAACCTAAGTTTCCATTTTAAAGGGTGTCTCTAAAAACTGCTTTCCCTTCTCTCCCGTTGACGAAAGCGTTGAAGGGGTCAAGGGTATAGAGATTCCTTAATTTGTTTCAAATTCCTTTTTCAATACACCCATAATCTGGTCCACCGTTTCCTCTTCCAGGTCAGTCCTGCGCACTAATTCCTCTTTGTTGAGAGCGAGCACACTTTTAGCGGTATCCAAGCCAATCCTTTTGAGTTCATCAATTACCCAGCTTTCCAACTCATCGCTAAACTCCTCGAGGTCAACATCCTCTTCTTGTGCCGCGCCATCCGTTTCGCGGAACACGTCAATCTCCATCCCTACCAACCTGCCGGCCAACTTTATATTCAGTCCACCTTTGCCAATGGCCAGCGAAACTTGATCAGGTTTTAAGAACACGGCTACGCGACCACTATCTTTATCGATTTTGATGCTCACAATTTTTGCCGGGCTCAACGCTCGTTGGATATACAACTCCAGGTTTTCGGTATAGTTGATCACATCAATATTTTCATTTTGCAATTCGCGCACCACAGCATGAATGCGCGAGCCTTTCATACCCACGCAAGCACCTACTGGATCAATCCTGTCGTCATACGACTCTACGGCTACCTTTGCCCTTTCGCCTGGCTCACGCACTACTTTCTTAATGGTAATCAATCCATCATAGACCTCTGGAACTTCTTGTTCAAACAACCGCTCCAAGAAAACAGGCGAAGTGCGTGATAAAATAATTTTTGGGCTGCCGTTCATCATGTCCACTTTGTGAACAATGGAGCGAACAGTTTCGCCTTTGCGATAGCGGTCTTTGGGGATTTGCTCACTGCGTGGAATGGAAATCTCGTTTCCTTCAGCATCCGTTAAGAGTACTTCACGGCTCAGTACCTGATAAACCTCTCCACTAATAATTTCGCCAACAATGTCTTTGTATTTTTGATAGAGAATATCTTTTTCAAGGTCTTTCACTTTTTGCATCAACGCCTGGCGGGCCGTTGTTACTGCCCTACGCCCGAAATCTTCCAAATGGATTTCTTCGGCTACCTCTTCGCCTACTTCAAAATCAGGTTCAATCTTCTGTGCCTCGGTAAGGCATATTTTGTCGTGGTCCCAAATATCTTCCGATTCATCGTCAACAATTTCGCGGAAGCGCCAGATTTCAAGATCCCCCTTATCCGCATTGACGATGATGTCGAAATTATCGTCTTGCACATATTTTTTGCGGATCATGTTGCGGAATACGTCTTCCAAAATCCGGATCATGGTGGGCCGGTCGATGTTTTTTTGTTTTGCAAAATCAGCAAACGATTCAATTAAGGTTGATGCGTCCATAGGTCTGTCTATTTAAAAGATACGGTTACAAATGCTTTTTCAATTTCATTATAAGGGATTTCAATTCTTTTCACTTCGGCTTTCTTTCCCTGGCCGGATGCGGCCTCGATCACTATTTTCTCTCCTTCAGATTCTTTCAATTCTCCGCTCACAATGGTCTTGTCTTTTCTCATTACTTTCAATCCGCGGCCAATATTTTTTTGATACTGACGCTTCAATTTCAGTGGATGATCCAGCCCTGGCGTAGATACTTCCAAGGTGTAAGGGTCTGTAATCTGGGTTTCCAGCAAATCATTTAATGCCCTGCTCAACGCAGCACAATCATCGATCGTAATTCCCTGATCGCCATCAACGACCACGGTAAATTTCCACGGTTTGTGTTTGGACACCTCCACCTCCACCAAAAAGTGGGCGGGGTTTGTCATCGCAGCCAAGGTCAATTCCTCTATTTTCTCTTTCAAATCCATAGAAACAAAGAGGGGACTTGCGGTCCCCTCAAAACAAATTCTTTAAAGAATGAGCGCAAAGGTAAACGATTTTTTCGGATGTACAAAAATGAGTTAAGCAGGCCTTTTTTAATCCAATCAGCTTTAGTCGGCCTTCATAAAATACTTTTATTGGAGGTGGGAAACGGCTGTGAAGCTGGCCTTCATCCAGTTAGACACCCATAAAAATGCCTTCTTCGCTTTCGCGAATGGGAAAGCACTCCAGGTCATTGCTGCGCTGTGCGCATTCTCTTCCATTTTTTAAATGGAATTGATACCGGTGCAGTGGACAAACTACTTCGCCCAGGTAGTTGATGCTGCCTTTACTTAGAGATTCCCCATTATGCGTGCATTTATCTTGAACGGCAAATACCTTTCCACCGTGCTTGACTAAACAGATTCGTTGGCCTCGCACAACAAGCAATCGTGGACGATTTTCCAGAAGGGTGCTCTCTGCTTCCGCTTGTGTTTCAAAGATTTTTATCCAATCCATTTTAGTGTAAATTCCGAAAAAATTCAATAGTAAAGTTATGGCCAAAAGATCAATCGTGTTTCTCTATTTCCTGGTGGCGGTATCCGTGCTGGCTCAGAAAAATTCCAAACTCCAAGTAAAACTTGACCGGCAAGTAAAAGTTCTTGAACCGAAAGTGATCGAGTGGCGCAGAAAATTCCATCAAAACCCGGAGCTTTCTAATCGCGAAAACCAAACAGGAGCTTTCATAGCTCAGTACCTAAAGTCGTTGGGATTGGAAGTACAATATCCGGTGGCGAAAACAGGCGTTGTCGGTTTATTAAAAACAGGAAAACCGGGCCCGGTGGTGGCCTTGCGGGCCGACATGGATGCCCTTCCCATCACCGAGCGAAATGATTTATCTTTTGCCTCCGCAGTGAAAACAAATTTTGGCGGACAAGAAACCGGGGTAATGCACGCCTGCGGCCACGATGCGCACATGGCCATGCTGATGGCGGTGGCAAAAATATTATCGGAAGATAAAGGTGAATTGAAAGGCATGGTGAAATTTCTATTTCAGCCTGCCGAAGAAGGTGTGGGGCCGGGTGAATCTCCGGCAGGAGCAGAGCTGATGGTAAAAGAAGGAGTGTTGGAGAACCCGAAAGTGGATGCAATTTTTGGCTTGCACATTCAATCGTTGATGCCTTTAGGAACATTGAACTACAGACCGGGTGCGCTCATGGCTGCTGTGGATGGATTTGACATAAAAATCAAAGGCAAGGGCGCACATGGGGCAACACCCTGGGAAGGCGTTGACCCTGTTGTGGTTGGCAGTCAGATCGTAAATGGATTGCAAACTATTGTGAGCCGGCAAACGGCTTTGACCGAAGCAGCAGCCGTGATTACCGTAGGAACTTTTCATGCGGGCATCCGAAGGAATATCATTCCGGAAGAAACACTCTTGCAAGGAACGATCCGCACCTTCGGCCCAGTGATGCAAAGTAAAGTTCATGAAAAAATAAAACTCACTGCGGTTAAAATCGCGGAAGCTTCAGGCGCGACTGCCCAGGTGGATATTCAAATTATGTACCCGGCAACCATCAACGATGCTAAGCTGACGGAAATGATGGTGCCGAGTTTAGTGAAGGCAGCAGGAAAAGAAAATGTAAACGTGATCTCGGCCGTGACGATGGCCGAGGATTTCTCTTTCTACCAACAAAAAGTGCCGGGCTTTTTTTTCTTTTTAGGGGCCAATCCAACTGCTATGAAATTGGAAAGGAAGCCCACGCACCACACAGCCGATTTCATGATTGACGAAAATTCTTTTGGCGTTGGCGTGAAAGCGTTGTTGAATGTGACGGTGGATTATTTGATGCTGGGAAAATAAACAAAATATTCAGCCTAAGAATATCTTCCCACAGGAATCGCTAAGTCATGAATTAAAATTTTCAGTAAAACGCATCCTCAATGTGTACAATTTCCTTTTGGCCATGTTGGTCGAGGATGGAAATAATATCGTAGCGCACGTTGCCCTGCCAGTTTTTTTGGTAAATATATTCTTCTGCTCCATCAATAATGTTTTTTGCTTTTTTATAGTCCACAAAATCCTCCGGGTAACCGTAGGCATCAGAGCTGCGCATTTTCACTTCCACAAAAATCAGCCAGTTGTTTTTCTTCACGATCAGATCAATTTCCGATCGTTTGTGCCGGTAATTCCTCTCGGTGATTTCGAATCCTTTTCCCATTAAAAAATCAGCTGCGAGCGCCTCGCCTTCCTTGCCTTTTTTTATTTTATCGCTCACCGTATTTTATTTTACCTTTGAAAATTAAACTTTGATTGCACCATGCGCAATAATTGCTTAAAAAAACTTACACAACTCCTGGGTAAAGAATGAAAAAACTCATTGAAGGGTTTACACAGCAATTGGCTCATGCGTTAAAAATTGGGCAAGCGGTGGATTTGGTTCGCCCGGGCAGCGACATCCGCAACATCCTCATCACGGGCATGGGTGGCTCGGGCATCGGTGCCAATTTAGTTGAGTCACTTACGTTCGGCCGGGTGCCGATCCCCATCACGGTTTCAAAGGGCTACAACATTCCGCAGTTTGTGAGTCCGCATACCCTATTTATCGCGTGCTCTTACAGTGGCAATACGGAGGAGACGTTGGCTGCTGTGAACAAAGGCATGTTGAAGCGCGCACACATCATTTGTGTAACAGCTGGGGGCAAAATGCTAGAGCTGGCCAAAGAGTATAACCTGTTTTACATTCAAGTGCCTGGTGGATCGAATGGCCCGCGCGGACAGTTGGGCTACATGATGATTTCATTGCTCTATGCATTGTACCACACCAACCTTATTGGCGCGGCTTTTATAAAAGAAACTGAAAACGCAATCGAATATTTGGACCGTGGCGAAAAGGCCATTCAATCGGAAGCGGAGTTGATTGCAAAAAAACTGCGCAGCAGACTGCCCATCATCTATTGTGATGAACGCCTGAAGGCGATGGCTACGCGCTTCCAAAATCAAATCAATGAGAATGCCAAACAGATGGCGCATGTCAATACCTTTCCGGAAATGAACCACAACGAAATCGTAGGCTGGCGTTTTCCCGAAAACATATTACAACAGTCGCAGGTGATCTATTTGTATTCCGATCATGACCATGAACGCGTGGAGAAGAGAATGGAAATTTGCCGTGAGCTTTTTGAAAGGAAGTCGAACCCAATCATCGATGTTGTGGCGGAAGGCGCTTCCTTATTGGAGCAGTATTATTACTTGATCCATCTCACGGATTGGATTTCGTACTTCCTTGCCAAAGAAAACGGAGTGGAGGCCGACCCGGTGGAGGCAATCGAATTTTTGAAAGAGGAGTTGGCGAAGGTGAAGTGAAACCTATTTTTGTTTGAATTCGTTTTCCAAAGTCAAAGTTGGATTTCTCTTCTTACAGAATTTAATGATAATCAAAGTTTGCTTTCTCTTTTTGGAGAGGCCCGATCAATAATCTTCAAACAGACTTTCTCGTGAATTTGATGCTCAACAAACAAACCCAATTCATCGACCTTGGCCTGATAGACTATAAAAAAGCGTGGGACTATCAAACGGACTTGTTCAATAAAATTCTGGAGATTAAATCCTCGAATAGAAAGCTGCCGGACAACGAACAGCAAACAACGAACAACTATTTACTTTTCTGCGAACATCCTCACGTTTTTACCATTGGAAAAAGCGGAGACGAAAAAAACCTGGTTATCCCCGTTGAAAATCTTTCCACCATTGGCGCCAGTTATTATCAGATCAACCGGGGTGGGGATATCACCTACCACGGCCCAGGGCAACTGGTGGTTTATCCGGTAATCGATCTCGAAAACTTCTTCACCGACATTCATCAATACATGCGCACACTTGAGGAGTCCGTTATCCTCACCGCAAAAGAGCTAGGTATTGAGACGGGAAGAGTAAAAGGTTTGACTGGTGTATGGTTGGATTGGGAGGATGGGCAAAGGGCAAGAAAAATCTGCGCACTGGGCGTGAAGACCAGCCGTTGGGTAACAATGCACGGACTGGCGGTGAACGTGAATACCGACCTAAGCTATTTTAATCATATTGTTCCGTGCGGCATTGCCGACAAAGCGGTTACGTCCCTCAAAAAGGAATTAAATGCAAATCAAAATATGGATCAGTTAAAAGAAATTTTAAAGCAAAAGATTAGTTCATTGTTTGAAATGAAATTACGATGAGGAAGGACATTGAAATCCCGGAAGTAAAAAATGTAACGCTGGCCGTGGTGCGCGCAAAAACCGAGCTCCATCAAGACGAATGGAAAGTTTATCTTATCAATAACAATGAGTTTGCCTTAGAGAATACCTTAGTGGCAAGCCGTGGATACGGTGAAAAAAACGGAGAAGAGCAACGTACCTCCACGCTCCGTCATTTTTTGGAGACCGTGCCCGCTAAAGATGCTGTGGTGGTAGAATCTATCGACCCCAACCTGTTTCATCTCAACAACGAGTATTGGGTGAGTTATTACCATGGCCCACAGATTTACGACAAACGGTTTGTGTTTGTGCCCGATACCCTCTGTGAAGCCAACTTGGTATTCATTAAAGAATTGGAAAAAGAAGGCGTGCTACATTCGTGAATTTCCGTTTGACCTGCTTTCAACGCACTTCACCCTTTATTTTACCAGTTGATCGTTGATACCCGAAAGAAAGATAACCTTTGGTGAGAAAACCGTATTTATATCGTTGCTCTTCTAATGAAAACTGATATTTTTCTTCTTCTTTTATGTTTGTTCGCGCGCTGTGGCGAATGTGATAGCTCCAGTTATTACCAGATCAAGTCCGTAACACCCGATGCTACCATCAAATGGAAGTGCCGTTACATTGCCGAAGGGCTTGGCCCCTGCGCTTCTTGGCAAAAGACTCAGCAAATTGTGTTTGCCGATACGTGCCGCAAATTTGTGGTGAGCCAGATCTTGAGCCGTGCTCAGGTGAATGCCTACAAATAAGTTCCACAAATTTTGTTTCAGGATTTTCCTGCCCTACCTTACCTTCAAAATCAATATCCAAGTCATGCGATTTTAATCGATTGGACTAATCGTTTCAAAAAAATATGAGCACAGAGAAAATTATTTTTATCGTTCTCATCCTGCACATCGCAGGTGGAACAGTCTCGTTACTTAGCGGCTTGGTTTCCATTCTTACACTCAAAGGAGGAAAAACTCATCGGGCTGCTGGCAAAATTTATTTTTGGGGAATGACGGTGGTATTTGTAGGTGCGTTGATTTTATCGATCATGAAGGGCAATGATTTTTTGTTGATGGTGGGCTTTTTTAGTTATTACCTGACGGTGCGGGGCTATCGCATTTTGTCGTTGAAGCAATTGGGCAAACAAAAGCCGTTGCTTCTCGATTGGCTCATCACCGTGGTTTCGGGCTTGTTTATTATTAGTTTGATCGGCTGGGGTGGCTATGTTTTAATTGAAGTCCATTCGGGAATGGGCATTGTAGCCATTGCCTTTGGTGGAATTGGTTTAACCTTTTTGATTAACGACCTTAAAAATTTCATTTATGGTCCGAAAGAGAAAATGCACTGGTGGTTTACGCATCTCGGAAGCATGAGCGGAAGCTATATTGCTGCCACCACTGCATTTCTAGTGGTGAATATCCAGCTCCCTCAATTCAACTGGACACTGTGGTTGCTGCCCACGGTGATCGGCTCGATTCTCATTGCACGTTCAACAAGGAAATATAAAATGCAGTTTGGGGTGAAGTGATTTACACGCGGTTATCCAATCAAATCCTGAATGATCGCCTTGGCATGGTCGCGCGAATTTTCGATGAACCATTTATTCGTTTTCAGCCCTCCGCAAACTACACCGGCCAGGTAAAGACCCGAAACGTTGGTTTCCATGGTCTTTTCATTATAAACGGGTGTATGGAATTCATCTGTTTGGAATTGGATGCCCATCGCCTTCATTAAAGCAAAAGGTGGTTGATAGCCAGTCATGGCCATCACAAAATCATTCGCCAATTTTTTTATCCCTTCTGGAGTTTGGATTTCAATGTGGGTTTCGGTGATGCGCACCACCGTGGAATTGAAATAAGCGTTGATCGATCCTTCCTTTATCCGGTTCTCAATGTCGGGTTTCACCCAATACTTTACACTGTCGCGTAAAGTCGGCCCACGAACGACCATCGTCACTTCGGCTCCCTTGCGCCATGTTTCCAGTGCCACATCCACGGCTGAATTTGCCGCACCGAGCACCGCCACTTTTTGACGGAAGTAGGGATGGGGCTCATCATAGTAGTGCTTTACTTTAGGAAGGTCCTCGCCCGGAACGTTGAGCAGAAAGGGCAAATCATAAAAACCCAATGCCAGCACTACCGCACGGGCTGAATATATCCCTTTGGTGGTAGTGATCGAAAAACTTCCCATCGTAGAAAGTTTCGCTTCCTTTACTTCTTCATAAAGATTGACGTTCAAATCCCAACTGCTGCAAACCCTGCGGTAATACTCGAGGGCTTCGGCACGGGTCGGTTTGGGATTGTTGGAAACAAATGGCACCTCCCCGATTTCAAGTTTCTCAGAAGTAGAAAAAAAAGTCATGTTCATGGGATAGTGGTACAGCGAATTGACCAGGCATCCTTTCTCCACGATGCGATAATTCAATTCGGCTTTCTTTGCCTCAATGCCGCACGCCAGGCCGATTGGCCCTGCCCCAATGATGATTAGATCGTACCCTGCCATTCCATCCGAATTTAATTCAACGATACTCAACAACAGCCAACAATCCAACTTTCATTTGTTATTCAATTTCCCTACTTTGTTGTGAAATCAATTTCGCGTGAAACGGAAATGTACTGCGTTCGCCTAAAGAAAGATAAGTACCTGCATTCAACCTGACTTTAAACTTAAATTTTTAATAGATGAATAGTCCCATTTTTGCCTTTTGTTTTCTTTTTACGATTAAATTATTTGGTCAGGCTGGATCAGAAATCCTGTTATTTGATTTGCAAATGAAGAAGAATGAGGTAAGTATTTCTGAGCCTAAAAATATTACCAACCACAAAGGGTATGACAACCAACCTTCGTTCCATACCGATAAGCCCATTATTTATTACTCATCGTTTAATGACGAAGGCCGGTCCGACATTAAATATTACAATTACAAAACGGGGGAAACCACAGTCTTGACAAAAACTAGTGAGCGGGAATATTCGCCAACACTTACCCTCGACAAACTTTTTGTCTCATGCATCATACAACGGGATGATGGTGCGCAAGATTTGGGAAAATACCCGGTCGAGGGCGGAGACCCATTGCCGATTATCAACAACATGGTAGTGGGCTACCACCTCTGGGCAGACAACTCGCACTTAGCCCTGTTCACTTTAGGAAAGGAAAATCGGCCTAACGCACTTCATTACTTGCGCCTTCCCACCAAAGCCGATACGGTCATCGCAGAAAATATTGGGCACTCGCTACATCGGGTACCCGGAGAAAACGCTTTCAGCTTTGTGCATAAGGTGACCGAGAGCAAATGGTTTATTAAAAAATACAACCCAAGGAAATCAGAAATAAGTGTGATCGCGGCCACCCTTCCCAACGAAGAAGACCTTTGCTGGACACCCGATGGAAAAATTGTGATGAGCGCCAACACTAAACTATTTTGGATGGACCCCAGGGTGGATAAAACGTGGAAAGAAATTCAGGTAAAGTCGGGCGGGGAATTTTTGAAAGGAGCAACGCGCTTGGCTGTAAGTACGGATGGAAAAAAAATAGCAATAGTGGTGGCCGAACAAACCCCATAGCTTGATGCCCTTCCATAAGTTTGTCAAGCTGCTCTATGGGCAGCTCTGCCATGTCTGCCCGATGATGCAAAAACACCAGCACAAAGTCTTGCCCCAATGCACACCGCATTGACAGTATTAAGAATAGAACTGTCAATTTCATGATTCGAAAGTAATAAACTTTATCCCTTGATTTTCAGTAACGCCTGGACTTTGTAATTTGCCTTTTTATTTAGAACCGAAATCCAACGTATCCAATGATCATCGTAGCAGATAGTGGTGGCTCCAAAATAGATTGGCGTTTGCTTAAAAAGGACGGCACCATAGGCCAAGCCAACACAGTAGGTTTTAATCCGTATTATCAACCGATTGACCACCTCAAGAAAATCACTGAAGAATTGCTGCCTCAAATTCAGGAAGGGGTTTCCAAAATATTTTTTTATGGAACGGGCGTATCCTCCGAAAAAAATGTGCAAAGCATCCAAGCTGTTTTTTTAACCCATTTCCCAAAAGCAACGATTGAAGTAGGCTGGGACCTGCTCGCGGCTGCGCGCGCATTGTGCGGGCGAGAGCCGGGCATTGCCTGCATCCTTGGCACGGGATCAAATTCATGTTTGTACGATGGCGAAAAAATCATCGACAATGTGGCCAACCTCGGTTGGATATTGGCCGATGAAGGGTCGGGCACTTACCTTGGAAAGCAGCTGGTCTTTGATTATTTCAGAAAAGAGATGCCCGAAACCTTAGCACAACGATTTCATGCGCGTTTCCCTTGGAGCCGTGAAGAGGTGCTGGAAAAAGTGTATCAGCAAGAAAAACCCGGTGCGTTTTTGGCCAGTTTTGCCAAATTCATTTTCCAACACTTGAAAGAACCCTATTGCTACAAACTTGCCTACCAAGCATTTTCAGACTTTTTTGAAAACAACATCATGAAATATGATAACTATCAAAATCTGAAAGTGCATTTTACCGGATCAATTGGTTTCTATTTCAGCGATGTAGTTAGGCAAGTGGCCAACGACAAAGGCATCTCCGTTAAAAATATTTTGGAAGGCCCGATTGCTGGCTTGACACTCTATCATCAAAAGGATTTGTAAGCAAGAAGGTTGAGTCGTCTAACTATTTTTCCTTCTCGAGAAAAATTATAGATCGGCCACTACTTGGTTTCTAATCAAATCATCGAGCGTGTCGCGCTTGCGGATCAATTGGGCTTTACCTTTCCAGATCAACACTTCGGCAGGGCGAAAACGAGAGTTGTAATTGGATGCCATCGAATAACCGTACGCACCGGCATTTTTTATCGCGAGCAGATCGCCTTCATGTACTTCGTTTAGTTTTCGGTCGGCACCCAGCGTATCGGTCTCACAAATATTTCCGACAATGGTATAAATTTTTAGCGATCCTGTTGGATTTGAAAGGTTGACAATTTCATGATAGGCATCGTACATCATGGGGCGAATGAGATGATTCAACCCACTGTCCACACCGACAAAGGTTACGGAAGGCGTGGCCTTTACCACATTGGAATTCACTACCAAATAACCCGCTTCGCTCACCAGGTATTTTCCCGGCTCGATCCAAAGCTCCAACTGTTTTCCATAACGCTGATAAAATTCTTTGAAGGCCTTGCCGAGTTTTAATCCGAGATCATAAATATTGGTGACGTGGTCCCCTTCTTTGTAAGCCACTTTAAAGCCACTTCCAAAATCGATAAATTCTAATGCGGGGAAATCGCCCGCCACACCAAAAAGAATTTCTGCCATTTTCAAAAACACATCTGTCTCGGTGATCTCAGAGCCCGTGTGAATGTGAAGGCCATTGATTACAATTTTATATTGCTCCACCAACTGCATGACTTGCGGCAGTTGATACACAGAGATTCCAAACTTGGAGTTGCCGTGCCCAGTAGAAATCTTATAATTTCCCCCGGCTAGGATGTGTGGGTTCAACCGGATGCAGCAGGGATAGGTGCTTCCATACTTTTTGCCGAATTTTTCCAAGACCGAAAGGTTATCGAGATTGATGTTCAAACCCAGCTCCACCCCGGCCATGATCTCGTTGAAGTCAACACAATTGGGCGTGAACTGGATTTCTTCATTTTCAAAGCCGGCACCCAATGCCAATAGTGCTTCCTGAATGGAAACGGCATCAACCCCAGCACCATGTTTCTTCAGCAGCTTTAAAATTGAGACATTGCTCAACGCCTTCATGGCAAATTTTACTTTCAATGGATTTTCAGAAAAGGCGTTTCTTAAGTTTTGTAGTTGCGCTACAATCTTATTGCCATCATAGAGATACAGTGGTGTGCCAAACTCTTTAGCGATTGCTTCCAACGCCAATCCTTGCAATTGATAAACATCATCGATTAATTCCATATTTTAAAGCAGGCTTCAAAGATGAAAATTTAATTTGAAATTTTGGTGATAGTTTTGAGCGCGCTCCGCGTGCCTGCGATAGAATTACCAAATCACCAAATCAAATGTTAATTTGCTGCGGCTATGAAACTTTTTTTCCGTCAACAAGGCCAAGGCCAACCATTGATCGTCCTGCACGGGCTACTGGGCTCCTCGGATAATTGGCATTCATTGGGTAAGCTTTTTGCCGAAACTTTTTCAGTCTATTTGGTGGACCAACGAAATCACGGGCAATCGCCACACAGCGATGAGATCAACTATAAAGTTCTTACTGAAGACCTGGAAGAGTTTATAAGGGAGAACAAAATTGAAAGGCCACACCTCATCGGCCACTCCATGGGCGGAAAGACAGCCATGAACTTTGCCGTAAAAGATCCGCGTGTGGTGGATAAATTAATCATAGTCGATATTGTTCCCAAGGTGTATGTAGTTCGACACGACCGGTTGATCGAAGGGATGAAAGCAATTCCATTGGAAGTAATAACAACCCGTGCCGAGGCTGAAGTGGCCCTTGCGGGATACGAACCTGATCCGGCCGTTCGCCAGTTTCTGTTAAAAAACCTTTCACGCAATAGCGAAGGAAAATTTATTTGGAAAGTAAACTTACCTGCCCTTGACGAACACCTTCAGGAAATCGGTGAAGGCATGGTTTACCCGGGTGCTTTCAACGGGCCGTCTTTATTTATCAACGGCAAAAAATCAAATTATTTTGAGCCCAGTGACGAGGCGTTGATCAAAAAAAAATTTACAAAAGCACAATTCGCCACGCTCAATACCGGCCATTGGGTTCAAGCCGAAAAGCCACAAGAGTTTGCGCAAACCGTATTGCAATTTTTAAAATGAATGAGCTTGGCCAGCTGATCTTAATCCCCACCGTCATCGCTGAAGGGACAGAAAAGGAGGTGATCCCCGCCATCGTTTTAGAAAAAATAAAACCCATTCGCTATTTCTTAGCCGAAAACATCCGGACAGCAAGGAGATATTTGAGCCGCTTGAAAATTTATGAAAGCATGGATACCCTAAAGTTCACCGTCCTTAACAAAGAAACCAAAGAACAAGAATTGGAAGAAATGTTTGCTCCCATTTTTTCAGGAGAAAATGTAGGCGTACTTTCGGAATCAGGTTGCCCCGGTGTGGCCGATCCGGGCGCCTTGGCGGTAAGTTTTGCGCACCAAAAAAAAATTACTGTCTTTCCGCTCGTTGGCCCTTCTTCCATCTTGCTTGCGTTAATGGCTTCGGGACTGAACGGCCAGCAGTTTGCTTTTCATGGCTACTTGCCAATTGACTCCAAAGAGTGTATTCAAAAGATAAAAATGCTGGAGAAAGAATCGGCAGCAAAAAACCAAACCCAGATTTTCATTGAAACACCGTATCGCAATAAACAAATTTTAAAAAATTTGACCTCCGTACTCGGTAGAACCGTTAGGCTATGCGTTGCCACTAACCTTACCGGAAATAGTGAGTCTGTAAAAACGTTGACGGTAAGTGATTGGAAAGAGAACCTGCCAGTGCTTGAAAAAGAACCTGCGGTTTTTTTGTTTTTGGCCTCATGAACTTTAATTGGCTATGAGTCACATCAAGAAATTGGCATATTGACTAATTGGCTAATTCCTGTATTTTTGCCGCTCTTAAAATTGTAATTCCAAAATCAAAAAATCATTTCAAATGCCTTATTTATTTACCTCC
>JAYVMP010000275.1:0-5758 GCA_043758895.1 Bacteroidota bacterium | reverse complement strand
TCGTCTCTCCTGCCCTTCTCACCGAAATAAACATCGCCCGTCAATTCCCTAAAAAAAAGAATGTCAGAGCCTTTTAAAATTTCTGGTTTGATGCTAGAGGCGCCCAACAATTCATCAAATAATTTTATTGGCCTAAGATTAGCATAGAGGCCAAGTTCTTTCCGCATCTTCAACAAACCTTGCTCCGGTCTTACTTTTAAAGTCGGGTCATTATCATACTTCGGATGACCCACTGCGCCAAACAAAATAGCATCACAGTTTTTAAGTTTTGCCAACGACTCATCAGGCAATGCGCTTCCGGTTGCTTCGATGGCATCATGACCGATAGTAGCTTGATCAAAATCAAACCGATGATCGAATAAAGATGCGACAGTTTCTAATACCTTCTTTCCTTGAGCGGTTACTTCTTTGCCAATGCCATCTCCCGGCAGTATTACTATTTTTTTCTTCATGAATGTAGTAAATCAAATTCTCTCACTTCTTTGTAGAGGCTGAGCAAATAATCGATGTCATCGTGACCATTGATAAGACAATTTTTTTTATACGCGTTTATTTCAAATTCTTCTTTGTACGTATCAAATCCTATGGTTTGATTTTGCAGATCAACTTCGATTTCTGTTTTTGGATTTTGATGAACGATAGTAAATATTTTTTTAAGAAAATCATCCGACACTACAACCGGCAATAAACCATTATTCAATGCATTGTTTTTAAAGATGTCCGCAAAGAAACTCGATACCACCACGCGAAAACCAAAATCATAAATTGCCCATGCCGCATGTTCGCGGCTCGATCCGCAACCAAAATTTTTTTCCGCAACCAAAATCTTACCAGAATATTCATTTTGGTTAAGCACAAAATCTTTTACGGGTTGCCGGTTGTTGTCATACCGCCAATCACAAAATAAGTTGTCGCCAAATCCTTCTCGTGTCGTGGCTTTCAAAAAGCGGGCAGGAATAATCTGATCCGTGTCGATGTTCTCGACTGGCAGTGGTACCGCTGTGGATTTCAGTGTGATAAATTTTTCTTTACCCATTATTTGTTGTTGATTAATGGTTAACTAATAGTACAGAGCAGTCATTAACTATCAACGGATAACATTTCTCTCACATCCGTCACCTTCCCCGTAATGGCAGCCGCGGCCGCACTCAACGGACTTGCCAAAAAAGTACGTGACTTCGGTCCTTGTCTTCCTTCAAAATTTCTGTTGCTGGTGCTGATGCAATATTTTCCTGCGGGTACCTTATCTTCATTCATTCCCAAGCAAGCCGAGCAGCCTGGGCTTCTCAATTCGAAACCTGCTGCTTCAAAAATTTTGTCGAGGCCTTCACTTATTGCTTGTGCTTCTACTTGTTTAGAGCCGGGGATCACCCAAACTTGTACATCGCTCGCTTTTGTTTTGCCTTTCACCATGCCTGCCACTAAACGCAAATCTTCGATGCGTGCGTTGGTACAACTGCCGATAAAAACATAATCGATTTTTTTTCCGAGCAATCCGGTGCCTTGCTCAAGCCCCATATACTCGAGCGATTTTTTAAAAGATACTTGCTCACTGATGTCTTTCAATTCCGCTGCCGTAGGGATACGGTCAGTAACTTTCATCCCCATACCGGGATTAGTGCCGTACGTAATCATTGGTGCAATGTCGGCAGCGTCATAGCTAAGAACCTGATCATGGCGAGCACCTTCATCGGTCTTTAATTCTTTCCAATTCTCAACTGCATTATCAAAAGCATCACCTTGCGGAGCAAACTTCCTTCCCTTGATGTAATTGAATGTCGTCTCATCCGGAGCAATCAATCCACCGCGCGCACCCATCTCAATGCTCATGTTGCAAATCGTCATCCGTGCTTCCATCGAAAGGTTGCGAATCGCCTCTCCTGCATATTCAATAAAAAAGCCAGTGGCTCCACTGGCTGATAGTTTCGAAATGATATACAAAATAATATCCTTGCTGACCACACCCTGGCCCAATTTGCCATTGATTTCGATCTTCATCGTCTTGGGCTTGTATTGCAAAATACACTGCGTGGCCAACACCTGTTCCACTTCACTCGTGCCAATGCCAAATGCAAGGTTTCCAAACGCGCCATGTGTGGAGGTGTGACTGTCGCCACAGACAATCATCATACCCGGCAACGTTAAACCCAACTCCGGACCGATGATGTGAACAATGCCTTGATAGGGATGCCCGAGGTCATACAACTCCACACCAAACTCTTTGCAATTTTTTCGAAGCGTTTCCACCTGATGACGTGAGAGCACTTCTTTGATAGGTAAATGCTGATCTTTGGTTGGCACGTTGTGATCGGCAGTAGCCGTAGTGCGCGCTGTATTAAAAACTTTTATCCCCCGTTTCTTTAAGCCATCAAACGCTTGCGGGCTTGTAACTTCATGAATAAAATGCCGGTCGATGAAAAGCGCATCAGGATAACCATCGGCACGCTTCACTATGTGGCTCTCCCAGATTTTTTCAAAAATTGTTTTTGGTTTTGAATTCACAACAATCGTTAGTTTGTTTCAACTGATACTAAACGACAATCGCCCTGCCGAAACAAAACTGTCTGAGCAAGGCGATTGTGAAGCTACTTTTTCTTCTGCACGAAGATCGAACATTTAATCGGACATCGAACAATAAATCAATCAAAAAATTTATTATCAACTACCTAACACTTGTAATCCTCACCAATATTTTTTTCGGGTTTTCTAATCTGCGATTGTTATTTTTCGCTAACATTGTAGATAAATTTTATAAATAAATTTTAAATAGAAGCTAACAACTAATAAATAATACGATGGTCATTTTCTTTCAACCTACCGAGCCAGTCAGTATCAGTATTATTCTTGCCAATAAAAAGAAGAGGTGACTATAATTATAAAAAAAAATGAAAACCGTCCCGCCTCTATCGGGACGGTTTTGTTTTATGGCATGAGCCGCAAACTAACGATTGTTCAAAAATAAAATATGGAATACTACAACGAAGACTCGGTACTTTTTTTAGACGGCAAATTTTTAAAAGCGAAAGACGCAGCGGGCAGTTTGTTCAGCCAAACCCTGCACTATGGATATGGAGCATTTGAAGGTATCCGTTCGTACTATACCATCCACGGAACAAAAATTTTCAAACCCTATGAGCATTTCGATCGGTTAGTAAAAAGCTGTGCGCTGCTAAACATTCCGTTCAACTACAGCCTCGAAGAACTCACCCAACTTAGTTATCAAATTTTAGAAAAAAATAATTTGACCCATGCCTACATCCGCCCCATCGTAATGGCGGGAGAAAACCTGACGCTCACTTCCTCTCAAGAATATTCGTTGATGATTTACGCCTGGGAATGGGATAAATATTTTGACCATCGCGAAGTGACTGCCTGCGTTTCTTCTTATCAGCGCCTTAACCCCAAAAGCACCAAGCTCGAAGCCAAAGTGTGCGGTCACTACGTCAATTCTGTTCTTGCTTTCAGCGAAGCCAAACAAAGAGGCTTTGATGGAGCGATCTTACTCGATGCCAACGGCTTTGTGGCCGAAGGGCCTGGCTCCAATTTTTTTTATGAAAAGGAGGGCGTGCTCTATTCTCCACCGCGTGGAAATATTTTGCCCGGCATCACACGGCAAACCGTTATTGACATCTGCCGCGAACTGGATTTGCCTGTAAAAGAAAAATTATTTAGACCGGAAGAATTATTCGAAGCCGATAGTGCGTTTTTCTGCGGCACAGCAGCCGAGATCTCTGCGATTGCTTCCATCGAAGGGCAAAAAATGAACAAGCCGTGGAAACAGTCGATGGGTTTGATTGTGCAAGAGGCTTATAAAGCCATGGTGATGGAGAAGAGCCATGCGTATGTAATAGTTTGATTATAGGACTAAAAAATGGAACTAAATAAATATAGTAAGACCCTAACGCAAGACATGACCCTACCGGGCGCGCAAGCTATGTTTTATGCCATTGGGTTGACAGAACACGATCTAAAAAAAGCCCAGATCGGAATTGCAAGCACCGGCTTTGAGGGCAACTCGTGCAATATGCACTTGAATAAATTGGCGGGCGAAGTAAAGCAAGCCGTGTGCGATCAGGAACTCGTGGGATTAATTTTTAACACCATTGGTGTAAGCGATGGCATGAGCAACGGCACAGAAGGCATGCGCTATTCGTTAGTGAGCCGCGAAGTGATTGCCGATTCCATCGAAACCATTTGTGGTGCCCAATATTACGATGGATTGATTGCCGTAGTGGGTTGTGATAAAAATATGCCCGGCTCGCTTATCGCAATGGGGCGGTTAAACCGCCCTGCGATCATGGTCTATGGAGGAACGATCGCTGCCGGTCATTGGAAAGGAAAATCGTTGAACATTGTTTCGGCTTTTGAAGCGTTGGGAGAAAAAGTGGCAAGCAAACTTTCGGACGAAGACTACAAAGGCATTATTCAAAACGCCTGCCCGGGTGCAGGGGCGTGTGGAGGCATGTACACGGCCAACACGATGGCCTCAGCGATTGAAGCATTGGGCATGGCATTGCCTTACACTTCGTCAAACCCGGCACTGAGCAAAGAAAAATCGAACGAATGCGTAGAGGCTGCCAAAGCGATTCATCTTTTATTGGAAAAAGATCTGAAGCCGAAGGACATCATGACATTCGAAGCATTTGAAAATGCGCTTACGATGGTGATGGCCTTGGGCGGCTCAACCAACGCGGTGATCCACCTGATCGCCATGGCCAAATCAGTTGGCGTAAAGATCACACAAGAAGATTTTCAGCGCATCTCGGATAAAACCCCAATGCTTGCTGACCTCAAACCCAGTGGAAAATATTTGATGGAAGATTTACACCACATTGGTGGCACGCCAACAGTGATGAAATACCTTTTAGAGAAAGGCTTTCTTCATGGCGATTGTATAACGGTAACAGGAAAATCAATAGCAGAAAACTTAAAAGACATTCCTTCTCTCGATTTTGAGAAGCAAGACATTATTTATCCATTTGAAAAAGCCATAAAGAAAACAGGTCACATTCAAATCCTTTACGGCAATCTAGCTGAAAAGGGGGCGGTAGCAAAAATTACCGGAAAAGAAGGCGACCGATTCAAAGGAACAGCACGCGTATTTAATAGCGAAAAAGAAGTAACCGAAGGGATTTTAGCTAAGAAGATTAAAGAGGGCGATGTGGTGGTCATCCGCTATGTCGGCCCGAAGGGCGCACCCGGAATGCCCGAGATGTTAAAGCCTACTTCATTGATTATGGGATCAGGGTTAGGAAAATCCGTTGCCCTTATTACCGATGGGCGGTTTTCAGGTGGCACACATGGATTCGTAGTAGGCCATATCACACCCGAAGCATTTGATGGCGGATTGCTAGCGTTGGTAGAAGATGGGGACTGGATTGAGATCGACATTAAAAAGCATCAATTGAATTTATTGGTCGAAGAAAAAATATTGGCTATCCGCAGGTCCCATTATAAGCCAATGGCATTAAAAGTAAAGAGTGGAGTATTGTACAAATATGCGAAACAAGTAAAAACTGCTGCCGATGGATGCGTTACAGACGAAGGTTGAGCCGCAACAAAAGATTGCAATCAGCAAAAAGGCGGAAGGAAAAATTTCTGGATCACAAATTTTACTTCAATGCTTGGTGGAGGAGAAGGTGGAAACTATTTTCGGTTATCCCGGTGGCGCGATCATGCCGGTATATGATGCCCTGTATTCCTACGCTGATAAAATAAAACACATTTTGGTTCGCCATGAGCAGGGCGCTGTGCATGC
>JAYVMP010000274.1:0-17721 GCA_043758895.1 Bacteroidota bacterium | reverse complement strand
GCATTATTTTTTTTCATGGTCATTTGGCGATTTTGGTTAGTTTTGCTGCCACTTTTTATGAACCAGACTTTAACCTCCAACTTTGAAACGATAGACTAAATACTCTAAATCTAAAATCCTAAATTTCTAAACCTGTGAACACCGTACTTTTCCTCATCCCCTCCATTGGCCTTCTTGCGCTGATCGTAACCACTTTTAAATCATCGTGGGTAACCCGCCAGGATGCGGGTGAACCTAAAATGCAGGAACTTGCGGGCTATATTGCCAAAGGTGCCATGGCATTTTTAAAAGCTGAGTGGCGGATACTCGGTGTGTTTGCCTTGATCGCCTCTATTTTATTGGGATGGTCGGGTACATTGATTGAAGAATCTTCTCCGATCATTGCCATCTCCTTTTTATTGGGTGCGTTTTTTTCTGCTTTAGCGGGATATATCGGAATGAAAATCGCCACAAAAGCAAACGTGCGCACTACCCAGGCTGCCCGTACCTCCTTAGCGAAAGCGTTGGAGGTTTCTTTCACCGGTGGTTCGGTGATGGGTATAGGCGTTGCAGCCCTTGCTATTTTAGGATTGGGCGGCTTGTTTATCGTGTTCTATAAGTATTTCGTTCCGGATGGCGCAGCGGCTACCGGCTTTGAAATGCGCAAAGCCATTGAAGTGCTGGCCGGATTTTCCCTCGGTGCGGAATCCATCGCTTTGTTTGCCCGAGTGGGTGGCGGCATTTATACCAAAGCTGCCGATGTGGGTGCGGACCTGGTTGGAAAAGTAGAAGCCGGAATTCCTGAAGACGATGTGCGCAACCCGGCCACCATCGCAGATAACGTGGGCGACAACGTGGGCGATGTGGCCGGCATGGGCGCGGATTTATTCGGCTCGTACGTGGCTACCATTTTGGCCACGATGGTTCTTGGGCAAGAGATTTCTGCCAACGACAATTTCGGTGGCCTCTCCCCAATTTTGTTGCCGATGGTAACGGCAGGTCTCGGACTTATCTTTTCAATTGTAGCCACTTGGTTTGTGCGCATCAAAAACGAAACCGACAGTGTACAAAATGCACTTAACATTGGCAATTGGTCCTCCATCTTCATGACGGCCATCGCCTCCTATTTTGCGGTGATGTATTTACTCCCTGAAAAAATGATCCACCGCGGTGTAGAGTTCTCTTCGCTCGATGTATTCATAGCAATTATTATCGGATTGGTGGTTGGAACCCTGATGAGCATGATCACCGAATATTATACGGCCATGGGCAAGCGCCCAGTGAAGTCGATCATTAAACAATCGGGCACGGGTCATGCCACCAACATTATCGGTGGCCTATCAATTGGCATGGAATCAACCGCACTTCCTATTTTGGTTTTAGCTGCGGGAATTTTAGGTTCGTATTCCTTTGCGGGATTGTACGGAGTGGCAATTGCAGCTGCAGGCATGATGGCCACCACAGCGATGCAATTGGCGATCGATGCCTTCGGGCCGATTGCTGACAATGCCGGAGGTATTGCCGAGATGAGCCACTTGCCCGAAGCGGTTCGCCAACGCACCGACAATTTGGATGCCGTGGGAAATACAACTGCTGCTACCGGAAAGGGTTTCGCTATTGCATCGGCCGCACTTACTTCGCTAGCCTTGTTTGCAGCCTTCGTTGGTGTGTCCGGAATTACGTCCATTGATATTTTTAAAGCCCCCGTTCTTGCCGGGCTTTTCGTGGGCGGCATGATCCCCTATATTTTTTCTTCACTTGCCATTGCAGCCGTAGGCCGTGCCGCCATGGACATGGTGAACGAGGTGCGCAGACAGTTTCGCGAAATACCAGGCATTATGGAATATAAGGCGCAACCCGAATACGAAAAGTGTGTGGCCATTTCCACCAAAGCCTCCCTGCGCGAAATGATTGCACCTGGTGCTATCGCCTTGTTGACACCCGTAATCATTGGGTTTACTTTTGGGCCTGAAGTACTTGGCGGCACGCTGGCCGGAATTACAGTAAGCGGTGTGTTGATGGGCATCTTCCAATCCAATGCCGGTGGTGCGTGGGACAATGCGAAGAAATCTTTCGAGAAAGGGGTGGAAATCAACGGTGAGATGTACTACAAAAAATCAGAGCCGCACAAAGCTTCTGTTACAGGCGATACCGTGGGTGATCCATTCAAAGACACTTCTGGCCCTTCGATGAATATTCTCATCAAGTTGTCATCTATCGTTGCGCTGATTATTGCTCCGCACATTTCCACTGTAAAGCACACGGCTGAAGTAAAGCAGCCAAAAATGATTATCGAGAAAGTAACACCCGTGGTTCAAGAAAAATAGGGAGAAAAAAATTACAAAGGAAAAGACGAGAACAATTTTTGGGTTCTGTAGAAATGATTCGGTCGCATCCAAATTAGTACAAACCATCCTGACCTGCACCCTCACCGTGTCTCCCCAAATTTTTCAGTTAGTGGACGACCTTCAGGTCCGAATTGGCAGGCTGCCCGACCGGCAACTTTCTACAGTTTTGAATCAATAGCGTTTCCCTAAGCTCTGCTGACATCCTCTCTTTTGTAGAGGAACGAAGTGATGTCATCAAAAAGAACTTTAAGGAAACGACATTGACTTTTGAATATTGAAAACAGGGAATTAAATGGCAACCATTAATCAATCTTCCGCCCGGATCGGCACTCCATTCACGTCTTCCGCCATCAAAGTGATGATGCTCGGCTCTGGTGAACTTGGCAAAGAAGTGGTGATCGAATTTCAACGCTACGGAGTTGAGGTGATTGCCGTAGATCGGTATGACCATGCCCCTGCCATGCAAGTGGCTCACCGCAGTTATACCATTTCCATGTTAGATGGAGCAGCCCTGCGCCATTTAATTTATAAAGAGAAACCCGATTTCATCATTCCTGAAGTGGAAGCCATTGCAACGGATACATTGGTTGAATTAGAGAAGGAAGGATTTAGGGTGATCCCAACGGCTAACGCCACTCGCCTCACCATGAACCGAGAGGGGATTCGCACGCTCGCTGCCGAAAAATTAAAATTGAAAACCTCGACTTATCGCTTTGTGAATTCGCCTGAGGAATTTGCGTCCACAATAAGGACCATAGGCATCCCATGTGTAGTCAAACCAATCATGAGTTCGTCAGGTAAGGGCCAGAGCGTGATCAAATTGGAAGCAGACATAGATAAAGCATGGCGGTATTCGCAGGAAGGATCGCGAAGCGGTGCGGGCAAAGTAATCGTGGAAGGATTCATTGATTTTGATTTTGAGATTACGCTGCTCACCATCAAACACAAAGAGGGTGTCTCGTTTTGCGAACCGATCGGCCATCGGCAAGAGCAGGGCGACTACCGGGAATCGTGGCAACCCCACCCGATGACGGACAATGCCCTGCGCGCATCGCAAAACATGGCAAGACAAGTGGTGACCGAATTGGGCGGCACCGGAATTTTTGGTGTTGAATTTTTTGTGAAAGGCGATGAAGTTTATTTCAGCGAACTTTCCCCGAGGCCACACGATACAGGGATGGTCACTATGATCTCACAGGATTTATCGGAGTTTGCACTGCACGTTCGCGCGATCCTTGGTTTACCGATTCCGGTGATCCGCCAGTTGGGTCCCTCAGCATCGAGTGTGGTGTTGGTGAGAGGCAAATCGCAAAATGTAATTTTCAGCGGGCTGGAAGAAGCGATGAGAGAGCCCGACACGCAAATAAGGTTGTTTGGCAAACCGGAAGTGAATGGCGAACGTAGGATGGGTGTGGCGTTGGCCAGAGGAAATTCCATTGAAGAAGCCCGCTCAAAGGCAAATCGTGCTGCTGCAAGCATTACCTATTCACTTTAAAAATCATGCGCCCTTGGTATTAAACCAATCCTTGTCTTGCTGCGTTTCAAGCATTTTTTGATCATACGCATTACCCATCATAAACGTTCACTGGTAAAGTGTATTCTGGCCTTAATGATTGTTTGTTTTTCTTTCTCCGGTTGGGGTTAAATAAGAAAATGGTTTTGACCTAAACCTACAGTTATACAACAATTAAACTTTTTCACACGTTAGTGTGTCTAAGCGTTGTATTTATTTCTTTCAAAGAAAAAGCCAAACATCAAATGATCTTTAATTTGCAGTTTGCAAGTGTGCGTTGCCTGAATTATTAAATAAAATTAAAAAAATGAAAACTAAATTAGAGCTTGTCAGGATAGTCATACTGGTGGGATTTTTTGGGCAAAGTATTTTCGCTTTCTCCCAGTCTTATCAGGACAGTTTAAAGCAAGACGATAACAACATTGTCACCTCCATTGCACCTTATCCGCCCGATGTGCGCTCGGCCATCCTCAACGTTTCGCAATATGCGCAGAAGTTGGTGAAGATTGAGCGCATCCAGGCGCGAACCAGTCAATCTTTTCAAGATTTGCTTTCATCGTATCCGCGTGACGCGCAAGAAAAATTTTATGAACTTTCGCGCTACCCCGATTTGGTTCATCTATTGGTGGACGGGCCTCCGCAAACACTTGAGCAAGTAAAGCCCGCGTTGGCAAAATATCCCACGGAAGTTTCAACTGCCGTAAGTGCGTTGTTCCCTGTGCGCTTAGCCGACTTACAGGCCATGGACAAAACGTATCAGTCTTCTCAAAAAGCGTTGACTGCTATTATCCAGGATTTGCCAAACGATGCGCAAGCTGATTTCAAAAAAGTAATTGGGATGCCCGAAGTGATGAGTTTACTTACTGAGCGGATTGATTTGGCGGTGAGCCTGGGCGATGCCTACAAAAATGATCCGCAAGGAACGAAACAAAAAATTGATTCATTGAGTGACCAGATCAATGCACAAAGTCAAAAAGACCTGGAAGACTATAAACAGCAAGTGGCGAATGATCCGAAGATGCAAGAGGAAATGAAAAAATCGGCCCAGGATTTTGCCGACAGTTATTCTGCGAATGGAGAAACCCAAGGACCTTCGGATGCGGTTTTGGATCAAGGGCAACAGCCGCAGGGCCAACCTCAGGTCATCAACAATTATTATGGGGGGGCAAATTACACCCCCAATCCTTACCCGTATTGGTTTGGTTATCCATCTTGGTACAGCTACCCGATGTGGTATCCTCAGCCCTTGTATTACCATACGGGTTTTTATATCGGTGCAGGTGGAGCCGTCATAGTGATGGGGTTGCCTTCACGTGCCTACTCGGGATGGTTTTTCAATTATGGCTACCATCGCTATCCACGGTACTACAATTTTTGCAATACGTATTACAGTGCTCATCAGGTTTTCATAAATCGGGTCAATGTGAATGTGTATCGCGGTTTTAATTCCAATGTCAGCACTCATTTTGGCCAAGTCAATCGCAACGTCAATATCAACCGGAATGTGACCGTGAATCGGAGTGTGAATAGAAATGGCAACTTTAATCGGGCGAACGTCAACCGTACTCAAAACTTCAACCGAAGTGCTCCGACAAACAATACTAATTTTCGCAATTCGGGCAATGCCAATTCAGTCAATCATCAAGGCTATTCTAATTTTCATGCGACTGATTACCATCGGCAAAGTTGGGGCAATATGGGGGGTGGCTTCCGTTCGGGTGGTGGAGGTGGTGCAGGGGGTGGCTTCCGTTCAGGTGGTGGAGGTGGTGCAGGTGGCGGCTTTCGTTCAGGTGGTGGAGGCGGAGGCCGAGGAAGGCGTTAATGTGATTTGAAAAGTGGAAATAATTTTAGGTTAAATTTATAATTAAAATGAAATTTCCACTAAGTTCATTCAAAGTATGATAAATAAATTAGAACCATGAAATGCCATCAGCAAAGCAGACCCAAAGGAATGATAATCCGATATGGCCATTCCATGTGGCAACTAAAAAATAAATCTTAACACATGAAACAGAGTTATTTTTCTTTGTTGGTTGCGTTGGTATTTCTCTTCGGGTGTGAGCCCAAGCCCAAAGTGAGCGACTTGGTGCGGCACTTGGTCGTAACTACTCAAAATGATAACACCAAAAATTTCGGGAGCTACAGTACCTACTACTTGCCTTTGGACACCCTTAGTTATTTTAATAACCAGGATAACGTGGCAGCAGATACACTTCAGTGTTTTAAGTGCACGGGCAACAACAACCTGTTGGGGTCACTTGCTCAAATTATTACCAATCAGTTGAAGACTAAATTAGACTCATTGGGCTATATACAAAAAGTCAGTGCCAAACAAAGTCCTGATATAAAAGTATATGTTTTTGTGGTAGAGAATGTCAATACCTACACCTCTTATTACAACCCATACGGCTACGGGTATGGTTATGGCTACGGCTATGGTTATGGAGGAGGCTATGGAGGCTATGGCTATCCTTCTGTAAGTGTTACTGATCAAGCTGATTTGTACATCGAGATTTTTGATTTAAAACATCTCTACAATGGCAAACCCAGCCTGATCTGGTACTGCGATATTGGCGATTTGGTTTCATCCCCAAACCTGGGTGCTTTAGCCCCGATTGCCATTAACCAAGCTTTTAAACAATCCAGCTACATCAAAAAATAGGGCAATGAAGAAATTATTTTTAATAGTGGTAGTCAGCATTGCTTTTGTGGGTAGCCTGGAGGCTCAGTATTATTACGACCGATCCAAAAATCCCGATAGGATTCCTGATCAAACTAAAAAGCAGGCTCGCGCCCAATCCTCCTCTTACACAGATTACAGCAAATTCTTTTTTGCTTCATGGGATGGTAACATGCCGATGTCCAATGCCAGTTTCATCAACCAATCAAGTTCGATGGGCTTTAAACTGGGTTTCCGAAAAAGGATCAATGACGAAGATAAATTATGGGTGGGTGGTGATTTGGGCGAAGCGGTTTACAAACAGTATGTCCCCTATCAGGTTTATAATTTTGGAACTCAATCGGTTGCTACCGACTTATACCATTATGCTTATAACTACAGCGGCACAATAAACATGGACTATTTCATCTTCCCAATGGACAAACTATTTGTGCCTTATGCCGGCCTGGGGATCGGTGCTTCTTACATAAAATTTAGCGAATACTATAATATCAACAGCTCCTCGGCTAGTTCGTGGGGATTATTGGTTCGTCCTGAAGTGGGTTTTTTAGTCGGGTTCAAACAAAATTCGCCATGGCGTCTTAAAGCAGCCTTCCATTTCGACTATGCTTCCAATTCATACAATTTTTATAATAACAGCAGTTTCCTGGCTACCTCCAAATACAATAATTTCATCAATGCAGGCTTCCAAATAGGCATAATGAAATTGATCCAGTAAATTGGTTATTGTTCTCTGGTGTTAACGGTTTATTTTTGCAAATGCCAGAGCAAATCCTCATCCTCGATTTTGGTTCGCAATTTACCCAATTGATCGCCCGCAGGGTGCGCGAACTAAATGTTTACTGCGAAATCCACCCGTTTAACCATATCCCCACGATACACTCAGGCATTAAAGGGGTGATCCTTTCTGGAAGCCCTTACTCGGTGCGCGAGGCCTCTTCGCCAGATGTGGACCTCACCCGGTTTGGAAATACCCCAGTGCTTGGTGTTTGCTATGGGGCACAGTTGATTGCTCATAAAATGGGGGGCACCGTTTCCCCTTCGCAAACGCGCGAATATGGAAGGGCAATACTTTCCAGCGTGGATCATCACAATGAACTGCTCAAAGAAATTTCGATCGACTCGCAAGTGTGGATGTCGCATGCCGATACGATCGTTTCTGTTCCAGAGAACTTTGAGGTTACCGCGAGCACGCCAGCTGTGAAAATTGCCGCCTTTAAAATAAAGAATAAAAAAATTTATGGCATCCAATTCCATCCGGAAGTAACCCACACGCTCGAAGGAAAAAATTTGCTGCGCAATTTTGTGGTGCACATCAGTGGTTGCTCCCAAGATTGGACCGCAGATCAATTTGTGGAAACAACCATCAGCGATCTTAAAAATAAACTGGGCAACGACAAAGTAGTCATGGCACTTTCGGGCGGGGTTGATTCCACCGTAGCGGCCACACTCATTCATAAAGCAATCGGAAAAAACTTGTACTGCATATTTGTGGACAACGGTCTCCTGCGCAAAGGCGAATTTGAGCAAGTACTCGCCTCTTACGAAGGTATGGGGCTGAACATCAAGGGTATTGATGCGAAACAAAAATTTTACTCAGCCTTGGCGGGATTGAGCGAACCCGAGGCAAAACGCAAAGCCATCGGCAAAACATTCATTGAAGTGTTTGATGAAGAGTCGCACAAGATCAGCGATGTAAAGTGGTTGGGCCAAGGCACGATTTATCCCGATGTGATCGAATCGGTTTCCGTCAAGGGACCATCGGCCACCATCAAGTCGCACCACAACGTGGGCGGGCTTCCAAAGAAAATGAAACTGAAGGTAGTAGAGCCGTTGATTACATTGTTTAAAGATGAAGTTCGGTTGGTAGGAAAAACATTGCATATCGATGGCGCCATTTTAGGACGGCACCCATTCCCTGGCCCGGGCCTCGGCATCCGTATTTTGGGCGACATATCCCCCGAGAAGGTGAAAGTGTTGCAAGCGGCTGATTACATTTTCATCAGTGCCCTGCGCAAGCACAACTTGTACGACAAAGTTTGGCAAGCAGGCACTGTGCTCTTGCCCATTCATTCAGTTGGTGTGATGGGTGACGAGCGTACCTACGAGCAAGTGGTGGCGCTGCGTGCTGTGATGAGTGTGGACGGCATGACGGCCGATTGGGTGCATTTGCCCCACGAGTTTTTGAGCGAGGTATCGGCTGATATTATAAACAAAGTAAAGGGGATCAACCGCGTGGTGTATGACATCAGTTCGAAGCCACCGGCTACTATTGAATGGGAATGAAAGCTCAATTCGAAATTCAAGATTTAAAATTCAAAATGGAAAGCGGCAGGCTCAATGTGTGCCTTTCGATTTGGAATTTGAGATTTGGAATTTGCAATGTTGTAATGCTCATTCTTCTCACTTGCTCCTTACTCGCTGCGCAAGACTTTAAGCGCGACTACCGGAAAGCCAAAGACTTTTACCATGATGGCAACTATAGCTTGGCGATGGATGCCTTCAAAGCCCTGATGGTGTACGACCGCAATAACCCTTATCCCGAATACGCCTGTTTTTACTACGCTTTGTCGGCACACCGGTTGGGCTTTTCCACTATTGCGAAGGAGATGTTTGGGCAAACAAAAAAAATATATTCCAAATGGGATCAATTGGATGAAGTGAATTATTGGTTGGTAAAAATTTATTTGGAGCAATGCGAATATTTTCATGCGTGGCAATTGGCCTCAGAAATTAAGGACCCTTCTTTCAAATCGGATTTGGATGCGCTAAAAATTGCCGCGCTTTCAAGATTGGATGACCCGGAGACCTTGAAAATGTTGGCAGATGAAAATCCACACGATGAACAAATTTCGTTTGCGTTGGCCACGGCCATTGGCAAGGAAGCTGTGATGGTGGATGCTGGTCTGCTGGATTCACTTGCCACTGAGTTCAATTGGAAAAAGGAAGATTTTATTTCCAATGCGATGCTTAAGCCAGTCTTTAAAGACAGGTACCGCATGGCACTGATGTTGCCCTTTCGCACAAGCACACTTGACCCCGGACCGGGAAAAAAGAAAAGCCAGTATGTGCTTGACCTTTACCAAGGGATGAAGCTTGCCTCTGATTCACTTGTGAGGGAAGGTCTGTTGGTAGATCTTTTAGCTTACGATACCGACCACGACCAGGATACGATCAAAAGATTACTGAATGAAGCGGAGCTGAAAACGACTGACTTTATTGTGGGGCCGCTCTTTCCAGACGATGCAAAACTGGTTCAAGGATTTTCAGCGCTTAATAAAATTAATTTGGTGGTGAACCCATTGTCCTACAACAGCGATTTGCTTGGCCAAAACCCATTTGCGCTCCTTTATCAACCGAGCCATGCTACCCTTGGCGAGAAATCTGCGGAGATGTTGGCCTCAACGGTTTCCAATAAAAACTGTTTTGTTTTTTATGGAGAAAGCCCTAAAGATTCAGTGATGGCCTCTAATTTTATTCGCACCGCTACAACGCTTGGGCTAAAAATTGTTTATAAAGAAAAAGTGCGGAGCGAAACCTCGGTTGACATCCTGGCCACACTGGCCACGCCCACAGAGTTGGATGAGTGGAAGAACCCGAAACAGTTTAAATTGAAATTGGACAGCATAGGAAGTATTTTCGTGGCGTCTGACGACCCATTGATTTATACGAAGGTGATCAATAGTACAGAAACCCGGGGAGATTCGATTTTAGTTGTGGGGCAAGAAAATTGGTTGGAGGATAACTCCGTTGATCTTTCAAAATTCGAAAAGATCAACGTTGCCTTTGCGGCACCCAATTTTTCATCCGTAGCAGGCCAACCCTACCTTCAGTTCAGAAAAAAATATTTACAGGCTCACGGTACTTTGCCGAGCAGTTATGCACAAAAGGGATATGAATTTATCATGGTGATAGGGCATGCGTTAAAGCAGTTTGGTGTTTATTTTCAAGATGGGTCGATGAAAGAAAGGATTCCAGGTGTCCTTACTTTTGGGTATCAACTGACGCCCGCTCACGATAACGGGGTAGTGCCCTTTATTTCATTTAGGAAGGGGCGATTGGAAGTCATAAACAAGCCTTAAAGCCGATTTTTTGATCCCTTTTCTTTGAAATCCTTACACGAGGTGTTTGGTTCAAATGTGTTTTGATTAACTTTCCATTTAAAATATACTATTTTTAACCCGATGAAGTTCTTTTTTGACTCGTTCAGGCATCGCTCCATCACTGCAGTTAGGCTGGCGGTGCTTTTGCTGTTGGCAATAATTAACAAAACGGAGGCTCAAACCCAAAAAGAAAAACCCGCTGTTACGTTCGAGGAACTTTATGATGAGCCATTCTCGATCAACAAATTGTTTATCGGCTTTCAGCCGTTGTATGGCGAGCTATTTGCAACCAATCCCAATGCAGGTTTTGGCATTGAGGCAAGCTATTATTACAAAGACAAATTTGATTTGAAAGCTAGTTTCAGGAAAACCTACAGCAGCGAATTTTTTGACTACAATCGCCAAGCGTCAGCTAAAAACCAAAACAGTAATATTTCAAACCTACCACAGTCCTTTAATTACTTTGAAATAGGGGGCACCTATCATATTAAAGACTTTGATCAAGATTCAAAAACTACCATGGTGCTTTACAAGAAAAGCTTTAAGGGAGATCGGTGGGCTGCCACGGTTCCGCTCCATGCAGAGATTCCTTGTAAGGTTCGAAAGATTTATGGTGCACGCCTCGGCACTATACTTTGGCAAAGTACAACGGATATTAATCGTGCACTGGGCAAGCAAGGATTAACGAATACTAACCTGACCACCTCAACGGGGAAACAACTGCCCAACACTTACCTGGATAAATATGGTCAGCAAAAACAACTGAACGCTTTTAGTAGTATTCAGTCTGCGGATATCTATGTTGGCGGTTCCCTGTCGTGGATCAGGAATGTTGCCGTCAGTTTTGACAAATATGATGAAGGCGTGGATGACGGGTTGATGACCGTCTTCTTTGATGTGATGCTTGCCCCATCCTTCACACTGGATCCAATTACCTATGGAGGCGAAAAATATTCCACGAAAGCATTAAAGACCCACTCGCTTGGTGTACGGGCAGGCATAGATGGGAAATTCAACCGAACCCTGGGCTGGTCGTATGGAGGAGAATTGGGATTTCGCCCAAGTTTGGCAGGCCAGGGTTTTTATGCCATGTTTAAAATTGCTTTCCCCCTTTACAGCACGAACCTCGACTATAAAGTAGAATCGTTCGGAAAATAATTTTTATCATGGCCTATGATATCCTCATCACGCAAATCAAAGGCCTCGCACAAGTAAGAGAACCTTCGTTGGATTTCGTTGCCGGCAGGTCGATGGCCAAACTGCCTGTCCTTTTTGATTCTTATGTCCTGATTTCGGATGGTTTGATTGTCGACTATGGAAAAATGGAGGACCTTTCATCTACCACCCAGGCAAGGGAAACCATTGACGCTTCCGGTAGATTTGTTTTCCCAAGCTTTGTTGATTCCCATACCCACCTGGTATTCGCGGCCAGCCGTGAAGAGGAGTTCGTGATGAAGATAAATGGAGCAACCTATGCCGAAATAGCTTCCAACGGTGGAGGCATTTTAAATTCAGCAAAAAAATTAAGAGCTGCATCGGAGGATGAGCTCTTTGAAATGGCATTGGCACGTGCCTATGAAATTATTCAGTTGGGAACGGGAGCCGTGGAAATCAAAAGTGGCTACGGCCTCACCGTAAAAGATGAATTGAAAATGTTGCGGGTGGCCAAAAGGATAGGCAAAGAAACGCCACTCTTAGTGAAGACTACTTTTCTTGGTGCCCACACAGTTCCATCAGAAATGAAAAAACGGGATTATATCCGCTTGGTAATTGATGAAATGATACCCGCAGTTGCCGCGGAAAACTTGGCCGATTACATTGATGTTTTTTGTGAAGAAGGTTTTTTTTCTCCCGAAGAAACGGAGCAAATTGTGGTGGAAGGAAAAAAATTTGGAATGCAACCACGCCTTCACGCCAACCAACTTCATCAGTCTGGAGGGGTGCAGGTGGGCGTGAAAACAAACGCGCTTAGCGTTGATCATTTGGAAAATATGGGGGACGAAGAAATCCATTTACTCAAGCACAGTAAAACGATGCCCACGGTACTTCCTGGCGCAGCTTTTTTTTTGAATTTGCCTTTTCCCCCTGCAAGGAAAATGATCGATGAAGGGCTGCCCATTACAATAGCCAGCGATTACAATCCGGGCAGCTCGCCTTCGGGCAATATGCAAATGATGCTTTCCTTGGCTTGTATTAAAATGAAAATGACACCGGAAGAAGTTTTTAATGCCGCCACGATTAACGCTGCCTATGCGTTGGAGCTTATCCATTCGCACGGAAGTATCACGCGCGGCAAGGTAGCCAATGCTTTTATTACAAAACCTGTTCCGTCTGTGGCGTATTTGCCTTATCATTTCGGAAATAATTTTGTTGACCAAGTAATCTTGAATGGCAAACGGGTTCGGGCATGATGAATAGTGGCACTACTCCGTTGGCATGTATAGATTACGTAATTGCAATTTGCCAACTTCCTACTTTCATAATTGGTTATGGAAAGTAAAGTAAACTCAAGATGTATTTAGAAAAAGAAATAAAGCCGCTCCTGCGCGATGTGCGCGACTTTCCAAAACCTGGAATCCTTTTTAAAGACATTACGCCACTTCTTGGCAATGCCTCGGCCCGAAGGAAGGTGGTGTTGGAAATTGCCGATCATTTCTCCAGCCAGAAGATCCAGGTGCTCGCTGCCGTGGAGGCAAGGGGTTTTATCTTCGGTTCACTGATTGCGCAGGAGTTGAGCATTCCTTTTATTCCCATACGTAAAGCAGGAAAATTGCCCTATCAAAAAATCACAGAGGAATATTCGCTGGAATATGGAATGGCGTCCATCGAGATGCACAACGATGCCTTTACCTCGGGCAGCCGTGTGTTGCTTCATGATGATTTGCTTGCCACGGGAGGAACAGCAACGGCTGCTGGCAAAATGGTGCAACAACTGGGAGGCGTTGTGGCTGGCTACTCTTTTATTATTAATTTGTCGTTCATGCCAGGCGAGAAGTTGCTAAGGGAGCGGTTTGGGATTCCCCCTCATTATGTAGTGAACTTTTAAACTTTTACGTCAAGTACCGAAACATTCTTTATCCCTTACTTGTTAATTGCGGAAGTGTCGAAACCCATAAAAATACCCATGTTCCCGCTTTCCATTTTTCCCCTTCCGGGCGAACTGGTTCCGTTGCACATATTTGAACCCCGCTACAAACAATTACTCCATGAAGCTGAAGCCAAAGATATTTCTTTCGGGATTTTTTTCAACCATGTTTCTAACACCGACAAAATTGGATCATTGGTCAAATTGGAGAGCGTGATCAAACGTTATCCAACTGGTGAATCGGACATCATTGTGAAGTGCAGCGACTTGTTCACCATGCATAAACTTTTTCGCTCCTTCAGCGATAAACTCTATCCGGGCGGTGATGTAATTTTTTGGAATACCAACCCAAACGTTCCTGTAAATAAAAAACTTCATCAGGCTTTTAAAGAGTTCCTTTTCTATTTTCAAATTCACAACAGTGATACTGTCCCCTCACTTTTCACTATTGCGAATGAACTCTCCCTCGATTTTGATGCCCGTCTCCGTTTTGTGAACCTTGATGACGAACAAAAGGAGATATTTTTACTTTCGCATTTAAAATACCAAAGCCAATTGCTGCAACAAGCCGAAAAGGCAAAAGATGTTTTTCACCTGAACTAATCGACCCGGATTTTCAGGCTAATTACTTTATGCGTTCGAAAATGTTACAGATCACAGCACAATTTATTTAACATTTAATAACACAAGTACGGCAACCCTTACTGGACTGACTTCGTCATAAGCATAAAAAAAATTATGAAAAAGATCAGCCTGTTTTTATCGAGTGTACTTTTATGTACACTGGTGTCCGCTCATGGTACAGATGAGCTTGTCAATGCCCCCTCAAGAGTGGCGATTACTAATGCGTCAGGATCTACCTTGTTTAAGTTGTACTATAAATCCTTGAAGCAAGGGAGTGTTAAGGTTTCCATTTCTGATGAAAAGGGATTTGCCATGTTTACAGAAACAATTAAAAAGGTTAACGGCTTTATGCGCCCCTACAATTTCGAAGGTCTCCCCGAAGGCCAATACACTATTCAAGTGGAAGACGAGAGTGGAAGAACAATAGAAAAGGTTAATTACAAATCTGGAAAGGTAGAGCAGTTAATTCACGTTCAAAAATTGGCCAGTGAGGAAAACAAATATTTGCTCACCATTGCATCCTTGAAAGCGAGAGAAGTTTCCATTGTTATCTATGATGCAAATGGAACATTGATACACACTGAAAATCAGTCCGTATCCGGAGAATTTGCTCAAGTCTATGATTTGAAAAATGTTAAATTTTTTACAATTGAAGTGACAGACAGGGATGGATTATTGAAGTCTGTGACCTACTAATTTTAGTAATAGTGGTTACGCACGCATATTATTTTTCTTGATTTTTATCGTGTGCCATTAATGACTTCGTAATTCAGATTCGCATTTTTAATTTTGTCACTAAGGGTCAAAGGCAAATAGACTCTCCAGTTGGCCTGGTTAGTAAAACTGATGAAGTAATTTTAGAGTGGGTGGCAGCCCAATACAGATCGCAATTTGTGTTGGGTTGCTAATCATTTTTATAGAAGTTTAATCTTTCAGAAGCGCAGCTTCCATCAAAGGCAGCAAATTGAAATTACTCTTTGGTGGTGGTCAATTTTTTCCAATCTACCTTTAACACAACTCCGGTTTGAAAGCCAAGGGCATTAGTTGTCGTTGCATTTACCCGACCTTGCATATCGAAAACGCCAGCTTCTACCAACAAGGCAAGAGCGGGGTGAAGGTCAAAGCCAAGCATGGCACTTCCGCCAAAAACATTCACGTAATTTTCAGCCGAGCCGCCAACGGCCGTAGGGATGGAGGTTTGCAATGCCCTTGCCTGAAATGCCAGCACCTTACCTTTTGAAAGCGCCCTTGAAGCGACCACGGCACCACCGGGCGACCAGGCAGATTTGCCATTGCCAAAAAGTTGCACATACGCGTATCCGCCACCTAAGATAATGCTGCACTGCCAAGTAGAAACCATAGGTGTGACCCTGAACTTCACATCCATGGCGCTGCCCAGCGTAGGGCCTGCGACATTGTAGGGCAGTGGCACATTGCAGAGCCTGTACCCAATATCCATTCGTGAGGTTAGCCCCGTGCGTAGGCCGGCATGTGCCAGAAAAGGTGTGAAATTGCTCGTTGACGGATTTTTTGTGCGTGTGAATTGTGCGCCCGTACCGCTGATAAAAACAAAGTTGCGGGGCTGTACTGTAGTGGCCGTGCCAAAATTTAATAACCATTGCGCCTTCGTTACATAGCCTGACATAAATAGTACAAGGGCCAATGCTATTTTTTTCATAATGCTTAATGGAGGTAAATTTTCTTTTTATTGGCGGAATCGAACAAATGTACCCATGGGCAGATTGTTAACGTTGGGCGACTTCAGAAAAAATTCTCCGAACTCTGCATCTGCATTTTTGAAATGCGATCTCACTACATTCAATCCTATGGTTGCCGAAAGCCCAACCGCATACATCGACAGGATGAAAAAACAATTTTTGGATTCAAGCAACTGATGGCTCAACGATACGAGTTCATCCAACTTTTCTTGCAGCGTCCACTTCTCACCTTCGGGGCCACGGCCGTAGGGTGGCGGATCCATAATGATACCATTGTACTTGTTGCCCCGCTTGCCTTCGCGCTTAACAAATTTCAGGGCATCTTCATACACCCAACGGATATTGTCGAGTTGGTTGAGTTGCATATTCTGGTTGGCCCAATTCAGCCCCGGGCGTGAAGCATCGACATGCGTAATTTCTGCACCGGCTTGTCTCGCGGCCATCGAGGCGGCACCTGTGTAGGCAAAGAGATTGAGGACACGTAAACTTTTATTTCCCCAACCGGAAACCGTTTCAAAAATATAATTCCAGTTCTCGCCCTGTTCAGGAAAGACCCCAACATGGCCAAAAGTGGTAAGGGCCAAACGCAAGGTGAGTGATAGCTTGTTGTGTTGATAATTCACATTCCAACTCTCGGGCATGGATTGACTTTTTTTCCACCCGCCTTTGATTTCATCGCCAAAACGAAAATGATCTTTTTGCTCGCGCCTGAATTGTGCGTGGGCTAATTTATTCCAGTCGGTTTCTTGTAGTGCCTTTTGCCAAATTGCTTGTGGCTCAGGCCGGATTAAAATATATTTTCCAAAACGTTCCAGCTTTTCGCCATCGCCCGAGTCGAGCAGTTCGTAATCTTTCCATGAGGAGGGGTGGAGGAGTTTCATTTTTTTGCAAATTACAGATTCAGGATTACATCCCGAAAGCTATCAGGATCAAAATAGGGATTACAAAAACGCAGGTTTTTTTTGCCATTGTTATTTTTTAAATGAGCGTTTCCCAAAAACCTTGTCAAAATATTTTTGTTAATTTGTAAAGAATAGGCAAAACGGGGATGAACTTTTTATGCAGATGAAAGGACATCCCAACCTTGTTTTGTTGATGGAAAAAGCGCGGCTCTTCTTGAGTAGGGTGCGGACCAAAAGAACCTTCGCTGGCAACAGCTAAGTCGCAATTGGTTATGGTTAATTCTATTGCCATAAGGATAAATTTGGATTTTGGATTCTGATTTTTGAATATTGAACAAATTAGCCGGCCTTCGCAAGGCTTAGGCAAATAAGCGGGAGTAGCTCAGTTGGTAGAGCATCAGCTTCCCAAGCTGAGGGTCGCGAGTTCGAGCCTCGTTTCCCGCTCTCGTTATCAGATAGTTACAACTTTCTCTGAATCCTCGACCGTGGATTTGCACAGCACTTTTTCGCTCATTGACTGCTCGCGTTTTCCCGAAATTACACAAGGCTTCCGTGTGATCCCGCTGGGATTACTTCTACTCCCTTAATCTATTTGACAATCAATCACTTAAAAATAAGGTGCTAAAACATTTCCTGAAACAAATAAAGTTATGGCCATTGTAAAATTCAATTTGCTTTTAAGAAGGTATTAATACTTTCCACTAATTTCTCTCTACGATAACCCAAAAACTTAGCATAACTGCTTAACTTCCATAAACTTCTGTTAGAC
>JAYVMP010000273.1:0-1955 GCA_043758895.1 Bacteroidota bacterium | reverse complement strand
ATCTCATGTTGCCCATGGAAAACCTAATCCAGAAATTTATGTGAATTGCGCAGCCGCGTTGAAGCTCCCTCCCAATCAATGTATTGTGTTTGAAGATTCTTTATCAGGCGTGGCGGCTGCCCGCGCGGCCGGTAGCCCTGTTGTTGGAATTTCAACGACACATTCAGCCGAGGAGTTGGGCACTAAGGTAACAATGAAGGATTTTACGGAGTTGAATCCAACGGCATTAATCGCCAGAATGAAAAACTGATTTCTGAAAACGTGACCGCTTACTTCACTTGATCAAATTCAGCAACCTGTTCCATCGCACTTTGTGCAGCACATCAGCTTCGCTGTCCAGCGACAGCCAAATGAACAACGCCTTACCTACGATGTGATCTTCTGGCACGAAACCCCAATACCGAGAATCCCAAGAGTTGTGACGGTTGTCGCCCATCATGAAATAATAGTCTTGTTTAAAAACATATTCCTTTATCGGCTTGTCTTCAATGGTGAGTATATTTTTTTGGATTACTACATTTTTATTCTTCTCATACAACCGGATGATTTCTCCATAGTAATTTAATGTAGAATCATTGATTGGTATTCGCATTCCTTTTTTTGGAATCGTAAGTAGACCATAGTTGTCCGCATTCCATTGCCTTCTTTCCCGTGTTGGAAAGATGCTGTTGTCAGGACCGTTTTTTGCGTAATCATCAATCACCGAAGTAAAGTAGGAGACCTCTTTTATCTCCGCCAACTGTTTATTCGTTAGCCACATTTTATAGACCGCTTTGCTATCGACAGACCGGCCTAAAAAGGTGTAATCGTCTTTATCAAGGCCAAGCTTGTGAAAATTCCGTTTATTGACTTCATCCTTGGCGGTTGCCAGATAACTGAACTTCATATTTTCCGGGTTGCCCAACAATTTGCCATTGGCAAAAACATTTCTGTTTTTTATTTCCAACACATCTCCGGCAATGCCCATACATCGCTTCACGTAGTTCGTCTTCTGGTCGATCGGATGATCGACACCCTCATTTAAACTGATGGGAGGCACATGGAAGACCACTACATCCTCTCTTTTTATTTTCGTCAAGCCTGGCAATCGATACGCTGGCAGTTGAATCCATGGCAAGTAAGAAGGGATGGATGTTCCCCATATTTTCTGGTGCATCAACGGAAGTTCCAAAGGAGTTTGAGGTGTTCGTGTGCCGTAATGAAATTTACTAACGAAGAGATAATCACCTACCAGCAACGAATTTTCCATTGAAGGCGTAGGGATCACATACGCCTCAACAACCGACCATCGCAAAAGTGTGGCCGCAATCACTGCAAAGACAATGGAGTCGTACCATTCACGAATAAACGACTTCTTTACTTTTTCCTTTTTCGGCTTCTTCCAGAATTTGAAGTTCATAAGGGAGGGGGTTTAACTAGTTGCAGTTAAACGGATGTTTTTGTGCTAAAGTTTTTGTTTTTAAATGTCATGGTCAGACAAACTAACAGCTCGCATTCGTAAAATATTTAGTCCAGACGGAAAGGATCTTCGGAACGGAATGCGATACGGTGGGTATCCGATCGTTCGAAACAAGAGGAGTTCATTTGTTCTTTAAATTGAAATCCTTTTCCTCATCAATAAACCGCTGCGTAATCGGTTGGTACGAATCAATTCTCCGGTCGCGCAAGAAAGGCCAATGAACCCGGACATTATCGGTCTTAGTTAAATCCAATTCTATTACGGTTACTTCTTCCTGATCGTGGGAAGCTTTGTATAAAAGTGTGCCTAATGGGTTGGATACGAATGAGCCGCCCCAGAACTTCATCGCACCGTTTTGCTCGAACCCCACCCGGTTCACACTCACTACATGCACACCGTTGGCTACGGCATGACTGCGTTGCATAGTTTGCCACGCATTGTATTGCTCGGTGTTGGTAGCTTCATCTTGTGAGGTTGCCCAGCCGATGGCCGTTGG
>JAYVMP010000272.1:0-2043 GCA_043758895.1 Bacteroidota bacterium | reverse complement strand
CGAGCCGCAGTGATAAATAGCGGATTCGCGCTCAAGGCCTCTTCGTCCACGCCCAAGCGGACAACATCTTTCCGCACACGGAAGGTAAGGGTGGTCCATCGGTTCCTCGACAGTATCCGCTGTGCGGAAACCGCAAATTTAAGCTTGGTATCATGGAATCCGTAGGCCACCATTCCTCCATAAGTCATTTTCTTACTTAGGCTGCTGTTAGTTTTGAACCCACCTTGCACACGGATGCCTTCTACACTATTCCACGCCACTGTGCGCAGGTATGGTCCCACTTCCCACTTGCCAAAATCATAATACCCATCCACCACGGCTTTAAAAACTTCCGTATAGGTTTTTACGATCGGAATGTTCTTGAGCGTGTCAATCATTTTATAAACATTTTTTTCGGTAGCGCTGAGGGGCTCGTGCCGCAGCGAGTCCCAATATTTTTCATCATGCAAAACCTGTGCATCTTCCTTCACAGTGATGCGCTTTTCGTAAAATGATTTTTCGTGGGGGTGGTTGACCACAATATTTCTATTGCTGGTGTAAAACTTGGCCAACAAGCCTGCCGAGTTTTTGCTGATCTCACTTATGTTGACAAGTACACGGTTCTTAATCGGCAGCCAAGGGCCTCCTGCTGTAGAGGCCAACTCCTGCTGTATCCTGATCTTGTCGATAAAATTCACGTTCGATTCCTTCCCCACCGAGGCATCCATCTGTTTCAGGGCAAATTCTTTTTTAGTGATCCACATGGATCCGGTAAAGGCGAGCTCCAAGGGATTTTTGGGATAGAAGTCAAGGCGGTAGCAAAAATCTGCTCCCACATACAGGCTGTCCATTAAATCATAATCATAGTACAACCGCCAGCCATCCGCCAAGGGGGACACAAAGTTTTTGTTGATGATGCTGAGCCAATTCTGATAAAAATTATACTCCTGAAATGAGGACCCAACGAGTTGCGTCACCGTAGAGCCATCACGCATCCCCACACCGCTTATTTTTGTTTGCAGGATTTGCTCAGACTTTACCGATGGGGAATTTTTGCTATAAAATTTTGAAATACTCTCGGTAATGAAAAGCGGCAAGATCGGTTTACCATCCTCGCCCACCACCCGGTCGATACTGTCCAGCACCTGGGCAATTTTTCGCATTACTTTCCGCTTGCGCAGCTTTTCCGAAATCTGATCTACGTCCACTTCCATCTTGGTGTAGGTATCGTACTCATAGGCAGTCAAGTTGCGCTTGTCGTTCAGGTGTTTGTTTCGCACCATGCTTCGAAGGATAGGGAACGCGGGGTTTTCGCCTGCGTGGATCACCATTTCCTGCAAGTGGGTCACGTCTTCCTCCAATTGGAGGTTGATCACCTGACTCCCCACCTTCACGGCCTTGGTGCGCGGCCGATAGCCAATGGAGGTAGCCATGATCGAATCGGCAGGTGTGTCAGTTTTTAACATGAAATGACCATCGAAGTCGGTGGTCACACCTATGGTTGTTTTTTTGAACACCACATTTGCAAAAGGGATCGGATCGCCAGACCCTGCATCGGTAACTTTGCCCTGTACCACAATCTCTTGCGCCACAGATACAGCGGGCAAAAGAAGAAACCATAAAAGAAATCGTTGGAAACTCACCGGCAGAATGATTTTATTTTACGAAACACGGGATGCTACCCTGTGCAAGGAAGAGCAAAAAAAAACCTGGTGAATGTTCAAAGGAGTTGTTGATTCAGTGGAGAAATTATAGCAGATGACCAAAGATATTCCCCAATACGGTGCATTTCTTTAAATGGTTGGTTGACCGAATATTTTCCATTTTGAATTTTTAGATATTTCATGGAATGGCACGCTAGTCCGTTTACCGTAAAATTAGTGAAGCGTACCCTAAATCCTAAGTGTTTGCAATAAAAATCACTGGATCACACCAGAGCCGATCAACTCATTATCAGCGTACCACGCAGCAAATTGCCCCGGGGTTATTCCGCGCTGCGGTCTGTCAAAAATAATGTGCAGCCCATTTTCCTTTTGATGCAGAGTGCAACCTTCAAGTTGCTGG
>JAYVMP010000271.1:0-32086 GCA_043758895.1 Bacteroidota bacterium | reverse complement strand
AGAGTTACAAAAACTGAACATCCTCATCGACCGTGATGAGGAAGGGTACCTGCTCCAGATTTTTTCTAAACCCGTGCAAGACCGCCCTACTTTATTTTTTGAGATCATCGAACGCAACGGAGCCAAGTCTTTTGGTAAAGGAAATTTCAAGGCTTTATTTGAAGCTATTGAAATCGAACAAGAATTGAGGGGTAATTTGTAACATTTGGAGTAGGCCAGCATTATTTTTTTTACGCACCCCATCCCGAACACATGCAAGCATTCTCGCCATTCAAAAATTCTTACCATTCGAAATCCATTTAAAATCATCACCTGAATAATAATGATCTCTCTTTTAGAAACCGCCACCGCCAAGGCCAACCATTGGCTCAACAGTAATATTGACGAGACGAGCAAAGACCAAGTCAAAAAACTTCTCGCCAGCCCGGACCCAAAAGAACTGATCGACAGTTTTTATAAAGACCTTGAATTTGGGACCGGTGGCTTGCGCGGTATTATGGGTGTTGGTGCCAACTGCATGAACCAATACACAGTTGGGGCGGCAACGCAAGGGCTAAGCAACTACTTAAAGAAATCTTTTCCTTCCAAACAAATTCGGGTAGCCATCGCGTACGACAGCCGCAATAAAAGCAACTATTTTGCAGAAGTAACCGCCAATGTCTTTTCAGCTAATGGGATACAGGTACACTTGTTTTCAGATCTCCGCCCCACTCCGCTCTTATCGTTTGCCATTCGTTATTTGAAATGCGATTCCGGTGTGGTGGTTACTGCATCCCATAATCCAAAGGAATACAATGGCTATAAAGCCTATTGGAATGATGGTGCGCAACTTGTGCCACCCCACGATAACGATGTGATTAAAGAAGTAAATGCCATTACTAACTTTGATCAGATCAAATTTACTCCTGATCCTTCAAAAATTAAATCGGTATTGCCTGAAGTAGAAGAAGCTTACTACCAAGAGGTAATCGCACGGATTCCAAGGAAAGAAAGCATTCAAAAGAAAAAAAATATTTCATTGGTCTATTCCAGTCTTCATGGGGCGGGCATCACCATGGTGCCTGAATGCCTGAAAAGATTGGGCTTCGCCAATGTGAATATTGTCGAGGAGCAAAAAATTCCGGATGGAAATTTTTCTACTGTTCAATCGCCCAATCCTGAAGAGCAATCGGCCATGAAGTTAGCGCTAAAAAAAGCTAAAACAGTAAATGCCGAATTGGTCATGGCTACTGATCCCGATACGGATCGCGTAGGGATTGGAATAAAAAACGATAAAGGTGAATTTTTTCTCCTCAACGGAAACCAGGCTTTCAGTTTGATGATGTGGTTCATTTTAAAAAACCTGCCGACCGGACAGGAAGGGTTAAAGGAAAAAAAAGATGCCTACATCGCCAAAACAATTGTAACCACCGAACTTGTGGATGACATGGCGCGGAGCTTCGGTGTAGAATGCCACAACACCTTGACCGGGTTCAAATACATTGCCGAACTTATGGGCGAATTGGAAGGTCAGAAAAAATTCATTGCAGCAGGAGAAGAAAGCTACGGCTACATGGTGGGCGATTTTGTACGCGATAAAGATGCCGTGAGTGCGTGCGCTTTTTTTGCTGCGATGGCTGCCGCAGCACAAGACGATGGCCATTCATTATTCGATTGGCTGCTTCAGATGTATATCGAAAATAGTTTTTACAAAGAAGGCTTGATCAATTTGGTGCGAAAAGGAGCGGATGGCGAGCAAGAAATCAAAGCCATGATGGAAAAATTCAGAAACGACCCACCACAGACTTTGGCGAGTGAAAAAATCATTCGCGCGCTCGACTACAAGACCGGTATCGATAAAAATTTAAGTACGGGCAAAACCCAATCGATCAAGCTCCCTAAATCTGATGTACTCCAATTTTATACGGACCAGGGGAGCAAAATCTCCGTTCGGCCATCTGGCACCGAGCCAAAAATAAAGTTCTATGTGAGCGTGAAAAGCAAGCTCACCTCAAAGGTCGATTTTGAAAAGGTGAACACAGAATTGGAAAAGAAGATTGCTGCGATCAGGCAAGCCTTGAGTTAGTCTTTCTTTATAGCCACTCTTCCGAGGATCAACGCCATGGCCATAAAGCACAAGACGCCAAAAATAGCGTACCCATTTTTACTCACTATTTCTGTAAGCCCATGCTCTAAGCTGATGGATTGAAGCGATTCGTAATAAAATACGGAGAGCACTGCCACTACTACTCCTGAGGTGGCCCCTCCCGCAATCAACCCGGTAGCAAAAAGATTGCCGCGGCCCAATTCATCTTCGTCTGCTTTCACTTGCTTCTTTTCGGATCTCCAATCGATGAATCCCTTCAAAGCCCCGCCAACAAAAATTGGAAGTGTAGTGGCCAAAGGCAAATACAATCCAATAGCAAACGCGAGTGCTTTGATGCCACAGAGTTCAAGCGTAATGGAAATGAAGAGCCCAACCATCACATATTGCCAGTCGAGGTTAAACGATAAAATCCCCTTCGTAAGCGTTGCCATTAACGTGGCTTGAGGGGCAGGGTATTTCGTGCTTCCAATAGCATGCTTAAATCCTTGATCGATCAAATCTTGCGTGGGGGTGTCCAATACTTTGATGATGACACCAATGGCAATGGAAGAAACAATGGCCCCAATAAATAAAGCCAACTGCTGGTAGCGGGGTGTCGCCCCAACTAAAAAGCCAGTCTTCAAATCTTGTGAAGTACCTCCGGCATTTGCCGCTGCGATACAGATGATTCCCCCTACTACCAAGGCCATCGGTTCGTATAACTTACCAGTCCATCCAACTGCAGTGAAAATCAAACAGGTGCCCATCAACGTGGCGATAGTCATTCCGCTGATCGGGCTGTTGCTTGTGCCCACCAAACCCACGATACGGCTCGCTACGGTTACAAAAAAGAAACCGAACACAATAATCAAAACACCGAGCAGCATTTTTTGAAGGATGCTATCGCCAGGGATCTTTGGAAGGATGGCAATAAGTACCACCAACAGCAAACTGCCAATGATCACCACCTTAAAAGACAAGTCGCGTTCCGTACGCAAGACCCCCGACTCTCCCTTTTCTTTTAGCGACCCTATGCTTTCGCTAAACGAGCTGACGATGGTAGGGATAGTCTTGAGCAATGTAATCAATCCGCCAGCAGCAACTGCGCCTGCTCCAATCTGGCGAATGTAGGCGAAATACAAAGCACTTGATGGATTGGAGAAGGTCTTCGTTAACGGATCCCAATTGCCTCGGCCACCCGCGGTGGTGATGTCCTTCAGATAGCCAAGCGTTACCAGTTGATGTGCCACTTGCTCAAAGGGAACGAGTGTGGCCAGCAACGGAATGATGGCCCACCAAGCCAGTACTGAGCCGGCCACCAGCACCCCCGAAATCTTCGGCCCGATGATATAGCCGACTCCAAGGTACTCGGGCGTAATCTCTCCGTTGATAGTTGCGGAGGGCCAAAATTTATTCGCTTGCTTGGTAATGAACGAAGGGGTTTCAGCAATCAGATGAAAAACTTTTTGGAGCATGGCATACGCAAAGGCAACACCCATTCCCACGAAAGCAGTCCGGGCAAATACACCGCCCTTTTCCCCAGCTTGCAATACCGAAGCACAGGCAGTGCCTTCGGGATAGGGAAGAACATCGTGCTCTTTAACAATCAGCGACCTGCGCAAGGGAATCATCATGAGCGTGCCCAACATTCCTCCTAGGGCTGCCAGCGAAAAAATAGTAAAGTAATTGAAATACGCTTCACTGTTGATCACACCATTTTCATCAGCAGATAAAAATAAAAATCCCGGTAAGGTAAAAGCCACACCGGCCGCAATCGACTCGCCCGCAGAGCCCGTGGTTTGAATGATGTTGTTTTCTAAAATAGTAGTGCCAAAAATTTTCCTTCCCAGCGTAATGGCAATCACCGCTATCGGAATGGATGCCGTTACCGTCAACCCAGCTTTGATGGCCAGGTAAGTGGTGGAACACCCGAAGACGATCCCAAAAAAACAACCAAGTAAAATTGATTTGATAGTAAACTCTGCCACATTTTGCTCGGGGGCGATGTAGGGTTTAAATTTTTCAAGAAGTGCCATAGAATAGTGATTAACGATTTTTGCCCATTAACTTTATAAGAGGTTTGCGGATGACGAACACGATAAGAGAGGCCGCGAAAAGCCATTTCACCATCACGAAAAAAAGATCAACTAATAAATGCGGGTTTGCTTCAATAGCCGTGTCATCAAATTCGCCACCAAATAAACCTGCCGACAAATTACCCAGTGCTAGTGACATAAACCATACCCCCATCATCTGGCCCAACAACCTTTTTGGTGCCAGCGTTGAAACTGCACTTAACCCAATGGGGTACAAACAGATTTCGCCAAAGGTGTTAAATATATAGGTGGCCACAAGCCAGGTTGGCAATGCTTTGTTGCCTGCCACAATAATCATGGATCCTCCCATCATCACCGCAAAACCGCAACCCATAAAAAAAAGGCCAAGCGAAAGCTTGACCGGAGTTGAAGGATTTAAGTTGCGCTTGGCAAGCCATACCCACAGCCACGCAAAAATGGGAACAAAAATAATCACCGCTCCTGCCGGCACAGTTTGAAACCAACCTGCAGGAAATTCGAAGCTCCCGACAAAGCGGTCGGTATATCTGGCGGCAAACAAATTTAGGGACGATCCCTGCTGTTCATACCCGGCATAGAACATAGCAGAGGCCAAAAAGAAAATTGCAATCACTTTTATTTTGTCTTTTTCCTCCTTGTCCAATTTCTCAAAAAATAATACGTGGGAAAAATAAAGTACTACACTGCCACCCATGGCATAGACTGAAACTTTGGCTACCACAACCGGGTCAATGGTAATGGTTTGGGCTAATAAAAGAGAAATAAATAGCGTGAGCAGTAACCCAAAGATGACAAGACCTATTTTAAAATCCTTTTCTCTTTTGCGTTGTAGAATAGGACCGGAAAATTGGATTGGTTCAAGTCCGGCATCACCCAAACTCTTTTCTGTTAATTTATATTGAATAACACCCACTAGCATTCCAATGCCGGCCGCAGCAAATCCATAGTGCCAGTTGACATTCTCACCGAGATAGCTGGTAATCACTGGGGCAACCGTAGCTCCGATGTTGATCCCCATATAAAAAATCGAGAACCCCGCATCGCGCCTCGCTTGGTCGGTGATGGGGTAAAGCTCGCCCACCAAACTGCTGATATTAGGCTTGAGCAAACCGGTGCCCATCACAATCAGCAACAGGCCAATAAAAAATGTTTGCATAAAAGGAAATGCCAAACAAAAATGGCCGAGCGTGATAAGGCAACCTCCATAGAAAACTGATTTCCGCAAACCGAAAAATTTATCGGCAAGCCAGCCTCCGGGCAATGCCAGTAAATAGACAAACATGGTGTAGAGGCCGTAAACTGCTCCGCCCGTTTTTTCATCTAGCCCCATGCCTCCTTTTTCTACCGTTGCCACCATGAAAAGCAACAGCAGGGCCCGCATTCCATAGTAACTGAAGCGCTCCCACATTTCGGTAAAAAACAAAGTGGCCAGCCCACGCGGATGACCAAAAAATGTTTTATTCGCGATGTCCATTTACAATAAGATCAAGGCCGTCAAAGTAGGTGTATTAATCTGCAAAACCAATAAGATTATTTACGGCATGGCGTCACTATAGGTGAACCATAAAATAAAAAAAGCCCGGACATTACCGAGCTTTTTATTGCGTGCGAAGAACTTAATCCTTTTTCTTTTCCTTGGGCTTTTCTTTCTCTTTGCTCTCCTTTCCTTTCTTCATTTTGTCATGGCCTTTGCCCTCATGTTCTTTTTTCTCTTTCTTTTCTTCTTTTGGCTTTTCGGTTTGAGCCTTCACCAAAACGCTTGCGCTGAAAACCAGGATCAACGCCACAATCATTTTACTCATTGTTTTCATAAGTGTGATTTTTTTAATTTGTTAAGCAGCTAATCTACACTTTGTAATCCAATTTTAAAAGGTTTTTTTTATCTCTTTGTTCAAACGGACATATTACCAAGGAAATCGTTTTTAAAAGATTGAACAAATGAGAGCATTTTTCTTCAGCCATGGCAATAAAAAGAGTACCCTGGTTAATTCCCAAAACAAAATTTCATAACCCTAAACCCATTTCTCAAAAAGAGGAATCGGTAAAATTGATCTGGTTAATATTACTGAAACTGAAACTGTTTTAATTTCGTTTTTAGGAGAAATTTTGAAGAAAGAATTGACTCCGTAATTTAATAAAATGAAAAACCAAAAAAACGTATTGCCCTACTTGGCCTTGGCGGCCGTCTGTATTTTGTGGGGCACTACTTATCTTGCGCTGCGCGTGGGGGTAACACAGTTCCCTCCATTCCTTTTTTCTACACTCCGCTTTTTAATGGCCGGCCCCATCTTGATCGTGATCATGCTCTCATTGGGAAAAAAAATTCCTCCTAAGAAAGTGCTGATCGATCAAATGATTGGCGGGCTACTGATGTGCACGCTCGGCATCAGTATCGTAGGCTGGGCGGAAGTGAGCGTAACCAGTGGTGTGGCCGCCATTATCTGTTCCATGATGCCGATCTGGACAATCCTCATTAATGTATGGGTCACTAAAGAAGAGCGGCCTACCCCACTCATCCTTCTCGGCTTGCTCATGGGGATAGTCGGTATTCTATTAATTTTCGGTGAACATTTGGGAGAGTTTTATAAACCCGAATATACCGGTAGCATCATTGCTATTTTTCTGGCCAACTTAAGCTGGGCCATTGGAACAGTGTGGACAAAAAAAAGAAATGCAGGATCCGATCCATTCATGAACGCAGGGTTGCAAATGTTTTTTGGGGGACTGTTCCTTATTCCTCTTAGCCTTTTGTTTGACGATTACACAGCCCTAAAATGGACTTCAGAAATTGCTTTCTCGCTTTTCTATTTGATGCTCATCGGCTCGGTGGCCGCTTATGCTTGCTTTTTTTATGCGGTGGGCAAACTGCCCATGACAATTGTGTCGATGTATGCTTATATCAACCCTGTTATTGCTACCATCTTGGGATGGTTCGTGCTAGGGGAAAAGTTAAATGCCAGAATATTGCTCGCCATCCTGATTACTTTGTTGGGAATTTATTTAGTCAACTTTGGCTATCAATGGAAGGCGGCTTCGCTGAAACCGGTAGGTTTTATTAAGCTGGCATTTAAAAATGCCAAAACAATTTTGTGGAAGTAAAGGATAACTATCGCATGGAAAATCAAACGGTCGAAATCATCAGCTACAAAGCCGAGCATCAACCCCGGTTTGAGAAACTAAACCGCGATTGGATCGAAAAATACTTTTGGATGGAACCCATCGACTTTGAAGTCCTGCAGCATCCGGAAAAACATATTATAAAAAAAGGCGGAGCAATTTTCATGGCCACCTTTCATAACGAATTGGTAGGCACGGCAGCAGTGAAATTGGCAACACAAGGAGTCTATGAATTCACCAAGATGGCAGTAGATGAAAAATTTCAAGATCTAAAAATAGGAAAGGCGATTGCCAAGGCCGCCATTGAATGGTGCAAAATGGCCAGAGCAAAAAAAATCATTTTGTATTCCAACACCAAATTAGAGGCCGCCATTGGCCTGTACCGCAAATTAGGCTTTGTTGAAATCCCGTTGGACGGTCCTTACAAGCGGAGTGATATCAAAATGGAATTGAGGTTGGAGAGTTTAGAATGTTGAATGTTGAAAAATCCAATGCCGGAATCATAATCTAAAACCTAAAATCATGTTAATCCAAGAGTTAAAAAAAGTGTTCATCAAAGACCTTATCAAACTAAAAGAAGAAATTAACCTTTACCAACACGAGGAAAATCTGTGGAAAATTAGGGAAGGGATTGCTAATTCAGGTGGTAATCTTTGCCTTCACTTGATTGGTAACCTCCATCACTTTATCGGAGTGGTGATCGGTAAAACGAGTTACCTGCGAAACCGCGAGACAGAATTTTCTTCGAAAAATATTCCTAAAAAAGAGTTAGTGAAGATGGTAGAAGAAACGGTTATCGTTGTTGACAAAGTTTTAACTTCAATGATCGATCAACAACTGGAAGCGGAATATCCACTGCTGGTGCTGAAGGAAAAAACCTCTACCGGGTATTTCCTTTTTCACTTATCCAGCCACTTGGGCTACCACCTCGGGCAGATCAATTACCACCGCAGGTTGATTGATGCCAATTAATAAACCTGACCGGATGAACCAAACCCTGCAAACCGATTTAGAAAACCTGAGCATGTTGCTCGAAAAAGCGAAAGTGCAAGGGCTGGACTATTTGAACAGCCTGGCACAACGACCCACTTCTACTAAACATACGGCTGACCACAGGCACAAGATACTGGAGAAAGGTATCGGTACTTCGGGGGCATTGCAACAATTCAATGAAAGGTTTGAGCCGCTTATCGTTTCGTCTTCGGGGCCACGGTATTGGGGTTTTGTAACAGGTGGCTCAACGCCCGCATCGATTGTCGGGGATTGGCTGACCAGTATTTACGATCAAAATCCGCAGCACATAAAAGGGCATGGTGATATCTCGGCCAATATTGAGATCGAGACGATCAAATTGATGTTGGATTTATTTGGGCTGCCAAGCGATTTTTCAGGTGGATTTGTTACCGGGGCTACCCTATCAAACTTTACTTGCCTTGGAGTAGCCCGGCAATGGGTTGGCCGTCAGAGAGGAAAAGATTTTGCCAAGCAGGGTATTTCTGAAAAAATAGAAATCGTAACGGCCACACCACATTCATCGTCCATCAAATCACTTTCGTTATTGGGCATGGGCAGCAGCAATGTGAGCAAAATAAAAACGCTGGAGGGAAACCGCGAAGCAATGGATACCCACGAATTGGAAAACAAGTTGAACGCCTTGCAGGGCGAACCGTGCATCTTAATTTCAAGTGGAGGGACTGTCAACACCGTTGACTTCGATGATTTTATTGCCATTGCTAAACTCAAAGAAAAATACAATTTCTGGTGGCACATCGATGCGGCATTTGGCGGGTTTGCCGCCTGCACGGATAGTCACAGGCACTTATTGAGCGGCTGGGAATTTGCGGATAGCATTACTATTGATTGCCATAAATGGTTGAATGTCCCTTACGAAAGTGGGTTGTTCTTTGTGAAAGAGAAATACAATGCGCTGCAAATAGAAACCTTTCAAAATTCCAATGCGCCTTACCTGGGCAACCAGATGGAGCATTTTGATTATTTGAATTTCTTGCCTGAAAATTCAAGACGGCTAAAGGCATTACCTGCTTGGTTTTCCTTAATAGCGTATGGAAAGCAGGGAATCAAAGATATGGTGGAAAATAATATCCGGTTAGCAAAACGGTTTGGGGAGTTGATTGAGCAAGAGAATAAATTTGAACTGTTGGCCCCTGTACGGTTAAACACGGTTTGTTTTACGCTGCGCGGAAATGAAAACCAACATCAGGTGCAATCTTTTTTAAATAGGTTAAATGATTTCGGTAAAGTGTTTATGACCCCAACGGTTTACAAAGAAAGAAAAGGAATCCGTGCAGCCTTTGTGAATTGGCGAACGACAGAAAAAGACATTTCGTTGGTGACCGAGTTGATGAAGGAGGTGATTCTAAATTCGTAAATTATAAAATCACGCCACCATTATTTCTGGATTAGAAAAAAGAAGAGATGAAAATTCAATGGCGGTTGCTAATGAGATGAAGAGATTTTGGCTATGGCAAGGAGAAGTAACACGGGTTTAAAATAATTTTCAATTCGTAACAAACTAAGTACTTTTACAAAACAATAAACCAAACGATTATGGCCGTCATGACAGCACCCATCCAGATTGAACGAGTAAAGAAGTCGCGATTAGCTACCATTGATTTTTTGAACCTAGGTTTTGGCAATCATATTTCAGACCACATGCTGGTAGCCGATTTTAAAGACGGTGAATGGCAAGATCCAAAAATTGTTCCCTACGAAAATTTAGCGCTGTCACCGGCCATGCTTTCGCTGCATTACGGGCAATCCATCTTTGAAGGAATGAAAGCTTTCAAAAACAAAGACGGAAAAATAATCGTGTTCAGGCCGGAGCGCCACCACAAGCGCATGAACAAATCATTGGAACGAATGTGCATGCCCGCGATTCCAGAAGAGTTGTTCATGAGCAGCCTTACCTCATTAATTAAAGTGGATGCCGATTGGGTGCCCACCAACGAAGGATCATCCTTGTACTTGCGCCCTTTTGTCTTCGCTTCAGAAGCCAAGCTGGGGGTGAAAATTTCAGACGAATACAAGTTTATTATTTTGACAAGCCCGGTAGGGCCATATTTCAGCAAGCCAGTGCGCGTAAAGGTAGAAGAAGAATTTGTTCGCGCGGCTGAAGGCGGAACTGGTTTCGCAAAATGTTCCGGCAATTATGGCGGTGCCTTTTACCCGACCCTGCTGGCGCAGAAACAAGGCTTCGACCAGGTGTTGTGGACCGATGCCAAAGATCATAAATACATCGATGAATCTGGCGCGATGAACGTCATGTTTGTATTGAATGGAAAACTAATCACCCCCCGCCTGCTAACTTCTTTGCTCGATGGTGTTACTCGTAATTCGATTTTAACCTTGAGTGAATCCATGGGCATTGAGAAAGAAGAACGCAAAGTAAGTATTGCCGAAATTGAAGAAGGTTTTAAAAACGGCACCCTCACCGAAGCATTCGGGGTAGGCACAGCAGCCGTGGTGAGCCCGATTGGCTCAATAGGTATCCACGGAAATGTGTATGATTTGCCGCCCATTCAACCCGATAGTTTTCAACTGCGTGCCAAGAAGAAACTAAATGACATCCGCATTGGCCACGAACCCGATGTGCATGGGTGGAATTATTTTGTGAAGTAGTTTAACGGTTATCCATTATAGTTTTCCAAGATTCCCCGATTAACGCCTAACCCTAGTGTTTAACCATTAACAGCTAATGAATAACAATTATTATAATACACCCGATGGAAAAATTTCCGATCACGGACAAGACTAAAATTACTCGCCTGCCAAAACGTGGCCTTTATGAAAAGGAAACTGTTTATCAAATTTTAGACGAAGCCCTTTTTTGTACACTTGCCTACATACGCGAAGCGCAGCCGTTTCAAATCCCTACTGGCTTTGTGCGCCTAGGCGACAAAATCTATTTACATGGCTCCGTGGGGAGTTTCTATATGCGCGAGCTTCGCGATAAACAACATCCTGTGTGCATCAGTGCTACATTGATGGATGGATTGGTGTTGGCACGTTCAGCCTTTCATCATTCAGTGAATTACCGATCTGTCGTCATTTTTGGTGAGCCCGAATTAGTGAAAAGCACAAACGAATTGTACGAGGCCCTTGAGGCTTTCACTGATAAAATGTGCCCCGGTCGTTGGGCTGATGTGCGCAAGCCAACTAGTAATGAATGGAAGGAAACAATGGTTTTGTCGGTTGCTATAAATGAAGCTTCCGCTAAAATACGCACAGGCCCACCCAAAGATGATGAAGTGGATTACAACATGGATGTTTGGGCTGGGGTAGTCCCTTTAAAAATTCAGCACCTCGCTCCTATTGCCGACCCTGTGTTGAAAGAAGGTGTTGGGCTTCCTGCTTATCTAAAATGAACTTTAGGCCGATTAACAAGCCAACCCTAATTGGTTAGTGGTTCATTCAACTCAATTTTATTTATCGCTACTCACCACCCCCTCCTACCACTACTTCATAGCTGCTCAGCATGGCCGAAAAATATTCGCGGTTCATGCGGGCAATGTTTGTTACGGCTATTCCTTTAGGGCATTCGGCTTCGCAGGCACGTGTGTTAGTGCAAGCACCAAAGCCTTCAGCATCCATTTGGGCTACCATTTTTTCTGCGCGTTCCTTGCGCTCGGCATGGCCTTGGGGCAACAAAGCCAACTGCGATACTTTGGCACTTACAAATAACATGGCCGAAGCATTTTTGCAGGCTGCCACGCAAGCTCCACAACCAATACAGGCAGCAGCATCAAAGGCCTCATCAGCAATTTTTTTTGGGATTGGGATTTCGTTGGCATCCGGAACGCCACCCGTGTTCACACTTACATAGCCACCAGCTTGCTGAATACGGTCAAAGGCGCTACGATCGACTACTAAATCTTTAATGATCGGAAATGCCCTGGCACGCCAAGGCTCCACAGTAATGGTTTCTCCATCTTTAAACGTGCGCATGTGTAATTGACACGTGGTGGTTTGCAGTGGACCGTGCGGATGACCATTGATATACAAACTGCACATGCCGCAAATGCCTTCGCGGCAATCGTGGTCAAAATGAATCGGCTCCTCCCCCTTTTTGATAAGGCTAGTATTTAAAACGTCCAACATTTCGAGGAAGGACATATCCGATGAAACATGGTCGGCCTGATAGGTTTTGAATTCTCCCTTGGCATCCCTGCTTTTTTGCCTCCAAACTTTTAATGTAATCTTCATGGTTCGGTTAAATAGTTATCGGTTAATCATTAATAGTTATCCGTTAATTGTTATTCGCTAATTGTAGTTCTATGTTAAATCCGAAAAACCTATTCCATTAGCAATTAACTAACAACAGACAACGTTTCTATTTATAGCTTCGCTGCGTCAACTTGACATTTTCAAAACGCAATTCTTCTTTGTGCAACTCTTCGGGCTGGTTCTCTCCTTTAAATTCCCAAGCCGAAACAAAGGCAAACTCATCATCTCTCCGCAATGCCTCACCTTCTGGTGTCTGTGATTCTTCGCGGAAGTGGCCGCCACAAGATTCGGAGCGAACCAATGCATCGTCCACCATCAGGGCGCCCAATTCAATAAAGTCCGCAACACGGCCTGCTTTTTCCAACTCCATATTCAATTCGTTCGAACTACCGAGGATGTCTACGTTTTTCCAAAATTCCTCTTTTATCTCTTGAATTTTTTTCTTGGCTGTTTTCAAACCTGTTTCATTGCGCGACATACCGCAATATTCCCACATGGTTAAGCCCAACTCGCGGTGGAATTCGTCAACGGTTTTTTTTCCTTTAATCGAAAGTAGTTTATTGACCTGCGCATTCACTTTATCAACCGCTTCTTTAAATGCAGGATGATCTGTACCAACCTTATCATTCCAACCGATATTGGCCAAATAATCGCCCACCGTATAAGGAATCACAAAATAGCCATCAGCCAAACCTTGCATTAGCGCACTCGCCCCCAATCGGTTTGCTCCGTGATCAGAGAAATTGGCCTCGCCCAAGGCATATAATCCAGGAACGTTAGTCATCAAATTATAATCTACCCAAAGGCCGCCCATGGTATAATGCACAGCAGGAAAAATCATCATCGGAATTTCATAGGGGTTATCGCCAGTGATTTGATGATACATATCAAACAGGTTGCCGTATTTCGCCTCGATTGTTTTTCTTCCATCGCGTTTGATCGCGTCTGAAAAATCAAGGAACACCGCCAACCCGGTGGCGCCAACTCCACGGCCTTCATCACACATCAGTTTCGCATTGCGCGATGCCACATCGCGCGGAACCAGGTTGCCGAAAGAAGGATATTTCCTTTCCAAGAAATAATCACGATCTCCTTCCGGAATGGAAGCGGCATCTTTTGCCTTTAATCCTTTATGTGCCGTCTTGGGCACCCAAACCCGTCCATCATTCCGCAGCGATTCAGACATCAAAGTCAACTTCGATTGATGATCCCCCGAAACGGGAATACACGTAGGGTGGATTTGGGTGAAACAAGGATTGCCAAACAATGCCCCTTTTTTATGGGCGCGCCAAGCTGCCGTTACGTTCGATCCTTTGGCATTAGTAGAGAGATAAAAAACATTTCCATAGCCGCCTGTACAAAGCAACACAGCATGGGCACTGTGCGATTCAATTTTTCCGGTAACTAAATCCCTGGTAATAATGCCTCTCGCTTTTCCATCTACAACTACCACATCCAGCATTTCAGTGCGGCTATGCATTTTCACTTTCCCGTTGGCGATCTGGCGGTTCAATGCACTGTATGCCCCGAGCAGCAATTGCTGTCCGGTTTGGCCACGGGCATAAAAAGTCCTTGACACTTGTGCACCACCAAATGAACGGTTAGCCAACAAGCCACCATATTCGCGAGCGAACGGAACCCCTTGCGCCACACACTGGTCAATGATGCTTACACTTACTTCGGCTAAACGGTAAACGTTACCTTCTCGAGCCCGATAATCACCACCTTTGATAGTATCATAGAACAAGCGGTAAACGCTGTCGCCATCGTTCTGGTAATTCTTCGCTGCGTTGATTCCGCCTTGGGCGGCAATACTGTGCGCCCTGCGCGGGCTATCCTGGAAACAAAAGGCTTTTACATTATAACCCAATTCGCCCAACGAAGCAGCAGCAGAAGCACCAGCCAAACCAGTGCCCACCACAATGACATCGTATTTCCGCTTATTGGCGGGATTCACCAATTTTAAATTGAATTTATGCTTTGTCCATTTCTCGGCCAGTGGCCCTTCGGGAACTTTGGATTCGAGTTTCATAGTGCAATGCTGTCGTAATTAATTTAGACCTATTGTTTTTATTGAATTAGTTTATCCACCTGAAATAAATCGCTATCGGCATCAATGCGAAGATGAGCGGTACAATGGTTGAAAAGGCAGTGCCTACAAACGAAATGATACCATTATATTTTAAGTGATTCAACCCAAGCGATTGAAATGCGCTGGCAAATCCATGTAGCAAATGCCAATACAAAGACACACATCCAACCACATAGAAGCTCACAACCCACGGATTTGAAAAAACTTCAAACATCATTTTATAGAGCGGCAACTCTTCACCCTCCATAAACTGATTGGTGCGGTTGGGTATCCAGAAGTGAGAGGCGTGCATGATCAAAAACAATAAAAGTAGCGTGCCAAGCATGCCCATGCTGCGGCTATACCAAGTACTGTTGGCTGGCCCCTTCGATGCGCTATATTTTACCGGGCGAGCAGCATGGTTTGATCTCCAGAGCATAAGTCCTTGAATGATGTGGATAAGAAACCCAGCCACCAGGCCTATCTCTAAGGTGCGTATGATTGGATTGGTGCCCATGAAATGACCCCAGTAAGAAAACGTCTGGCCATTGTCATTAAAAAATATCATTGCATTTATGGAGCAATGAATTACTAGAAAAGTAATGAGGAACAGGCCAGTAAGAGCCATCATCAATTTTCTACCGAGCGAACTCGAGAATAGATCAATAAACCATTTCATTTCAAATTGAATTATTTGGTAACGAGCCAAAAATACTCGTCAAAGAATTACCAAACAATGTAACACGGTTTTAAAATATTTGTTCAACCCGCGTTAGATCAGCAACACTGCGAGGCACACGAGAGGAGCGTCTTGGCACCTGGCCGAAATGAAACTTTCTTTAATAAAAAATTAATCTTGGATTTTTCAGAGCATCTCAAACAGAAACACGATCAGGGCGATCGTAGCCACCATTATCAAGAGAAACCATTCTTTTTTGACAAAAGTTAAAACCAGCTTGAAAAGCGTTTTCATAGAAATTGAAATGTTCAGTATCATTTGCTGCTGTAAGGCTAATTAAGAACCAAGTGGTTAACTAATTGATTGTCAAAATACAAGTAGATCAAATTTCTTGAAAATGTCCTATTTGCGTACATTTTTTTCCGAAAATGGGAAGGTTTTGTTCTTCCCCACCAACTCCTACTTTTACAGCCACAACCACTTTCTACCATGTACTTAATTTTCGATACGGAAACCACAGGTATTCCGCACAATAAGACCGCACCCCTCACCGACCTCGACAATTGGCCGCGCCTGGTGCAACTCGCTTGGCAACTTCATGACGGCCACGGGAAGCTGAAGGCTCGCCAAAATTATATTGTGAGGCCTGATGGGTTTGATATCCCTTTCAAGGCTGAGCAAGTCCATGGCATCTCTACGCAACGGGCTTTGGAAGAAGGGCACGAGTTAAAAAAAGTCCTTGCCCAATTTGAAAACGATCTGGCCAAAACAAAACTTCTCGTTGGGCATAACATTGAGTTTGATATCAATATTATCGGAGCAGAACTGATCCGCACATCCCTCTTCACTGAGATTTTTCTTTCCCTGCCAAAATTAGATACGGGAATCGCGTCCACTGAATTTTGTCAGTTGCCCGGTGGCCCTGGCGGAAAGTTGAAGATGCCACGCCTTGCTGAATTGTACGAAATACTCTTTGGGAATAAATTTGGGGACGCGCACGATGCGAGCTATGATGTAGATGCCACAGCCCGCTCCTTTTTCGGGCTGATTGCCAAAAAAGTAGTGAAGCCTTTTGACGAAACTCCTGTACCCGAAATCGAATATGAAAAACCCAACCTCGAGGCAGGCAATTCCGCTAAGCGCGAAAAGAAAAGTGCTGTCGATTACTCCGCAGGTGAAGAAGCCATCCTTTCAGCTCACCCGTTTTGTCATTTGCATGTGCACACCCAATATTCGGTGTTGCAAGCCACGCCCGATGTAGCACGACTAATCCTAAAAGCAAAAGAACAAAACATGCCTGCCGTTGCCATTACCGATTTGGGCAACATGTATGGTGCTTTTGAGTTTGTGAGCGAAGCCCTCAAGCACAATATCAAACCCATAGTAGGTTGTGAGTTTTACCTTTCGGAGGAGCGGACAAAATCAAAATTCACCAAAGACAATCCCGACAAAAGGTTCACACAAGTTTTGTTGGCAAAAAATAAAACCGGGTACCACAACCTGGCCAAGTTGAGTTCGCTGGGATTCACCGAAGGATTGTATGGACTTTATCCCCGAATCGACAAAGCCCTGGTAGAGCAATACAAAGAAGGACTAATGGCAACTACGGGTGGACTGACAAATGAAATTGCACACCTGATTTTGAATGTGGGCGAGCGACAAGCCGAAGAAGTATTTGCCTGGTGGCAAAAAACTTTCGAACAAGATTTTTACATCGAACTGAATCGCCACAACACACGCGAAGAAGACCGTGTCAACGAAACTTTTTTGAAATTCGCAAAAAAACATTCCGTAAAATATTTCGCGGCCAACGAGTGCTATTACTTGGAGAAGGAGGAAGCCAACGCCCACGATGTTTTGCTTTGCATCAAAGAAGGTGAATTTCAGTCCACTCCGATTGGTTTTGGGCGCGGCAAACGGTATGGATTGCCGAATACTGAATTTTATTTCAAGTCGCAAGAGGAGATGAAACAGCTCTTCCGCGATATTCCCGAAGCCATTGATACGCTGAGCGAAATCGTTGGCAAAACAGAAAAGTATGAGCTGAAACGCAATGTATTGCTTCCCAAGTTTGAGATTCCAAAAGAATTTTCATCCGAAGATGATTACCTGAAGCACCTTACGTATGAAGGCGCCAAAAGAAAATATGAAAAAGTAACGCCTGAAATAAATGAGCGAATCGACTTTGAATTAGAAACGATAAAGAAGACGGGTTACCCTGGATATTTTTTAATTGTTCAGGATTTTACTTCCAAGGCTCGCGAAATGGGCGTGAGTGTGGGGCCTGGCCGTGGTTCTGCGGCTGGCTCGGTCGTTGCTTTTTGCACCGGTATTACGAATGTTGATCCGATTGCTTATGATCTGCTGTTCGAACGTTTCTTAAATCCAGATCGTGTTTCCTTGCCTGATATCGATATTGACTTCGATGATGAAGGGCGCGATAAAGTATTAAAATACGTAATCGAAAAATACGGCCCCAATCAAGTAGCCCAGATTATTACTTACGGAACGATGGCCGCTAAATCTTCCATCCGCGACTGCGCGCGGGTGATGGAATTGCCTCTTTCCGAATCGAATAGTCTCGCTAAACTTGTGCCCGAACGGCCAGGCACCACGCTCGCCAAAGCATTTGAAGAAGTTAAGGAATTGAGTGCGTTAAAAAAAGGTTCAGATCTCAAAGCCCAAGTACTTAAACAAGCCGTAGTACTCGAAGGTTCTTTGCGCAACACCGGCACACATGCGTGCGGAGTGATCATCACACCTGATGACCTTACCAAATTTGTGCCTGTTTCTAAAACGAAAGATGGAGACATGCTGGTGACTCAGTTTGATAACAGCGTGGTAGAAAGTGCCGGCTTGCTGAAGATGGACTTTTTGGGTTTGACCACACTTACGATTATAACTACAGCGTTAAAGAATATTAAAAAACGCCACGGTATTGAAATTGATAGGGATAAAATTCCACTCACCGATTTAAAAACTTATCAACTCTATCAACGCGGGGAAACCATCGGCACATTTCAATTTGAAAGCGAGGGCATGCTCAATTACCTCAAAGGGTTAAAACCCGATAAGTTTGAAGACCTCATCGCGATGAATGCCTTGTACCGGCCAGGCCCGATGGAATACATTCCCAACTTCATTGCTCGCAAACATGGTCGGGAGGCGATCAAGTACGATTTACCGGAAATGGAAGAATTTTTGAAAGACACCTACGGCATCACCGTGTACCAGGAGCAGGTGATGTTGCTGTCGCAGAAGCTGGCCAACTTTAGCAAAGGCGATGCAGACGTGTTGCGAAAAGCAATGGGTAAAAAGCAAATTGAGGTGCTTGACAAAATGAAACCTAAGTTTATCGAAGGCTGTAAAAAGAACAACCACGATGAACGCATCGCGGAAAAAATATGGAAAGACTGGGAAGCCTTTGCCCAATATGCGTTCAACAAATCGCACTCCACTTGCTATTCGCTGGTGGCGTATCAAACCGCTTACCTAAAAGCAAACTATCCGGCCGAATACATGGCTGCAGTGCTCACCCATTCGCAAAACAATCTCGACAGTGTTACTTACTTTATTGAAGAGTGCCGAAGGCAGAGCATTGATGTGCTTGGCCCACACGTCAATGAATCGGGTGTTTATTTTGAAGTGAACAAAAAAGGTGATATCCGTTTTGGGCTTGGCGCCATCAAAGGCACTGGCGATGCTGCTGTGGAAGCCATTATCCACGAACGCGAGGCGCGAGGTCCCTTTACCGATATTTTTGATTTTGCCAAACGGCTCAGCCAACGTTCGGTAAACAAAAAAACATTTGAGTGCCTTGCTTTATCCGGTGCCTTTGATTGCTTCAAGCAATACCACCGCAGGCAATATATTGCGGGCAAAGAGGGTGACGTTTCCCTGACGGAAAAGGTGATCCGCTACTCTACCAAGCTCCAGCAGGAAACCGACAGTGCCCAAGCCAGTTTGTTTGGCGGAAGCACGGGAGCGCAAATGCCTCAACCGAAAATCGATCCGATCGAACCCTTTAGTGAAATCGAAAAGCTCCATTTCGAAAAAGAAGTGGTAGGTGTTTACATCTCCGGCCACCCATTGGACAATTTCAAATTCGAAATCGATACGTTTACCAACACGCCAGTCACTGAGTTGAATGACCTCGACACCAAAGAAGGAAAAGATTGCAAAGTAGGCGGCATCGTGGCCTCAGTAGAACACCGGATGACAAAAACCGGAAAGCCGTTTGGAAAACTATCCATTGAAGATTACAGCGGGAGATATGAATTCACCCTGTGGAGCGAAGATTATTTAAAATACAAATCCTTTTTGATGCCAGGTCTTTTCCTTTTCATTGAAGGAAAAGTTTTGCGCAAGACCTGGGGCGACATGAGTATGGAGTTTAGGATTAGAGGGATTGAATTGCTGAATGAACTTGGTTTGAAACGCACTAAGGGCTTACAGATCAAAATAAACTCCACGAACATCAGTGGGGATTTAATTTTTCAAATCGAAAAACTTTGCACTGAATACAGTGGCAGTTGCCCGCTCTATTTAAAAATCCAGGACGAACAGGAAAAAATTAACCTGGAATTGCTTTCTCGAAAATTCCGAGTGAAGCCAATAAATGAAATGGTGGTAAAATTCAATCAGATCAAAGAATTGACGATAGAAGTGGTGGCGTAGCGGATGAAATGTCCACACATTTAGGTCAATCATTTGACTTTACAAATAGGCACGTGAATACTGAAATGGAGGCCTAAAAAGAAATAGAATCCATTTCAAAAAAATCATCGTCATTGCGAACGAAGTGAAGCAATCCCCAATTCTGAGTTTCAATTGGGGAGTTCAGGTCACCACTCCACTCTCGCAAAGATGTTTTTTTATTTTTGAGATGGTTTCGCAATAAAATCCTATTTCTTCCCTTCATTCAATTTCATCACTGCTTCTTTTTGATCAGGTCTTAACGTTGGGTAAGTGATTCCCAATTGTTCCAGGTATGTTTTGTAGTTGGATGGATCGTAATAAAAAAATTTCAACTGAGGTTTGAAAGTCTGCATAATTTCTTTGTTCAAGAAAATGGCAGGGGTATCCTTTTCTCCCATCAAGGGCTGGTACTTTGTCTCTTTGGTTTGGACGCTGTTAAAATAATCCCAGGAATCGGTCAGCAGCTTAGGGCGCATGAATAAGTCAATCAACGTGAGTGCTTCAGATTTTGCCCCTGCAATAATTCCTTTGTGGGCAATGGGTGTAGCCATTGTAATCGCATTGCTCCAATGATGACCGGGCAATCCGGGAATATTGGAAGGATAACCCAATACAATGGTAGGCACCGACCATGAAATATCCGCGATATCGTCAGAACCTCCGCCCATCGCCATCAGGTAATGTCCATTTACTAAAACCGGCTCTGCGCTGACAGGCAAACTAATCGTGTCGATCTTGGTGGCAAGCCCTTCAATTTTCTTTGCCTTCATTTCAAGTTGAGTAGCTTTTGCCAATAGCTGATCGTCAGCCGTCCACGTTGGGAGTCCCACCATCTTGAAATTTTTGTACATCGTTTCAGCCATTGGTTTGTTGAAATGGCCGGGCCATGCTGAACCCAATATCTGATAGGTATATTTTGTGTCAGTCATCAACGCGGCACCATCTGCCATTTTTATACCGATATCAAAAAGTTTTTTAATCTCCGGGTAGGTCCGTTCCCTGAAATAATACCACACGGATGCTTTGGAAGGCACCACGTTGGGTTGATCCCCGCCATCGGGTATTACCGAATGCGAGCGCTGGGTGAGTGCCAGATGTTCGCGTTTGAAATTCCAGCCTACGTCCATTAATTCTACAGCATCCAACGCACTTCGTCCTCGCCAGGGGGCACCGGCCGCGTGTGCAGCTTGTCCTTCAAATGTAAATTTCACTGAAACCATTCCATTGTAGCCCGCATCGCCATAGCCGATCTTTAGGTTGTCGGCAACATGCGTGAAAATACAGGCATCCACATTTTTAAAATAACCTTGACGGATGTAATACGCTTTTGTGCCAAGCTGCTCTTCGGCAATTCCTGGCCAAAGCATGAGTGTACCCGGAATTTTTTCGCGCTCCATCATTTCTTTGATGGCTAAAGCTGCGACAATGTTCAACGCTTGACCGGAGTTGTGGCCTTCGCCATGCCCAGGAGCTCCTTCCACAATCGGCTCGTGATAAGCTACACCCGGTTTTTGAGAAGCCTTAGGGATGCAATCCACATCCGAGCCGAGCGCAATAACGGGTTTGTCATTTCCCCAAGTGGCTGTCCATGCCGTGGGAACGCCCGCAATTCCCTTCTCAATTTTAAACCCATTTTTTTCCAGAAGCGAAGTCAGGTAGTTTTGGGTTTCCACTTCTTGAAAACCGAGCTCTGAAAAGCTGAAGAGCATGTCGTTGATTTGTTGACCGAGGTCATACCGTTTATCAATGGCTGCGAGGGCCTCCATTTTCAGTTTCAGGATTTTTTTCTCATCGGGTTTCTGAGAATGACCGATAAAACAGGCAAAAAGAAAAACCATTGTAAAGTAGAATTTCATGCGGTTGGGGGTTGAGGTGTTGATCCGGGTTTGAAAAATACAAAAGGAAAATTTAATTTTTCCGCCTTTTTCATGAGCGGTAAAAATAAAGTTGTCACATCCGATTGCTTTGTGGATCATTGGAGATAACGGCAACCTGAGTCGCTTCATTTCATGGGCTACTTCGCGTCCTTCATCTCATTGCTTGTTCCACATCCGCAATCACGTCTTTCACATTTTCCAAGCCTACTGAAACCCGGATAAGCCCTGGGGTGATGCCCACCGCCAACCGCTCGGCATCCGTAAGTTTGGAATGGGTAGTGGATGCCGGGTGCGTTGCAATGCTTCTTGTATCGCCCAGATTGGCGGAATGAGAAATCATTGTCAATGAATTCAGGAATTTTCTTCCCGCATCAATGCCTCCTTTAATTTCAAAAGTAACTACTCCCCCGCCCAACCGCATTTGTTTTTTAGCGAGTGAATGTTGAGGGTGCGAAGGAAGGAACGGGTATTTCACATACTCCACTTCGCTCCTCTCCTCCAACCATTGAGCAAGGGCCAGTGCATTGGCACAGTGCTTCTCCATGCGCACGGCCAGCGTCTCCAAACTTTTTGATAGCACCCAAGCATTAAAGGGAGACATAGATGGCCCAGTATGTCGCGCGAAGAAACGCACTTCTTTGATCAGCTCCTTTTTGCCAAGCACCGCTCCACCTATCACGCGACCCTGACCATCAATAAATTTGGTTGCGGAATGCGTTACCAAATGCGCACCCCAATTGGCAGGATTTTGTAAATACGGAGTTGCAAAACAATTATCCACATTCAAAATGAGGTTATGTTTCCCTGCCAATTTTCCAAGCCATTCCAAATCAATCAAATCCAAGGCTGGATTTGATGGCGTCTCTACAAAAATCATTTTGGTGTTGGGTTGGATCAACTTTTCCCATGACTGGGGATCATTCAAATCCCCATACGAATAACTGATATTGAATCGTGGAAAAATAATATTCAGTATCTGGTGGGTTGAACCAAACACCGAGCGCGAGGCCAGCACGTGATCGCCCGCCTTCAACAACGAAGCCATGCTGATGTACATGGCCGCCATGCCCGAGGCCGTGGCGATGCCATCTTCTGTTCCTTCGAGCAGGCAAAGTTTTTCGATGAACTCCGTATTATTTGGATTGGAGAATCGGGTATAAATATTTCCAGAAACTTCATCGGCAAAAAGGGCACGGGCTTGCTCAGCATCATCAAAAACAAAGCTCGATGTTAAGTACAACGGAGTTGAATGCTCGCGAAAATTTGTTCGCTCGCTTTGCGTACGCACGGCATCAGTCTCGAAATTTCTTTTTTTATTTGACATGATTAAATGATAATCGATAAAAAAATTAAAGCAGTTATTTTATAATTTCAAAACTGTGGGTGACTTTCGCGGTTTTCGCCAACGTTTTTGCAACGGAGCAATATTTTTCTACCGAAAGGCTTACTGCCTTCTGCGCTTTGGCCGGATCAATATCCCCAAATAGTTTATAATGGGCATGTACTTCCGTGTAGAGCGATGGAGTTACCTCTTTCTCGCGCTGCCCCGTTACGGTGATCTTAATGTCCTTCAATTCCTCGCGCTGCTTTCTTAAAATACTGATGATGTCGATAGCACTGCAGCTGCCCATGGCGGCCAATAACGTTTGCATCGGGCGCATGCCCCGGTTATGCCCGCCAATTTCGGGCGAGCCATCAAAGCGTATTTTATTTCCCGAGTCGTTAACCGCTTCCATTGTGTAATCATCGTCAATACGAGCCAGCTCTATTTTAATCATCGTTAGTAGATTTTTAAGGTTTGTAAAAGTCAACCACTCTTGCCTTTGCGAATGGCCTTCATTATACGTTGTTCTAAAATCTCATTTACTTTGTTGCGCGGCCACAAACTTCCAAAAATCATTGCAACAAAGCTAACCAGCGTGGCGGGGAGAAGGCTTGGCCAACTTGTTTCATGCCATTCAAACAACGCCCATGTTGCTGTGCCGCTAACCATAGCCAAGAATGCTCCGGTGCTGTTGGCTTTCGTCCAATACAATCCCAGGGCCAGCGGGGCAAACAATGAAACCAAACTCAGCACCGATGACTCACCAACCAATTCATAAATATTCGATCGCCAGCAGGCCATCACGGTGGCAATGGTGCTAAAGCCGAGCACACACAACCGGGTGATGAGCAACAATTGCTTGTCGGTAAATTTGTCTTTCGACAATGGCCTAATAAAATTTTCTGACAAGATCGCTGCCGGGGCAAGGATAGCCGAACTGGTGGTGCTCATGATGGCCGAAAGCAGTGACCCAAAAAATAAAATCTGCACAACTATATTCGTGTGGGCCAACACCATCCGGGGCAATGTTAGCTGCGTATCGCCTACGGAAAAATCGGGGTACAAATGCTTCACACATAGACTGATGAACAACGGCAGCATCGCAATAGTAAGGTAAAGTCCCGCAGCAATAAAGCAGGAACGGACGGCTACTTTCACCGATCCGGATGACATCACGCGCTGAAACACATCTTGCGAAGGCAGCGAGCCCAGCCCCAACACCGACCAGGCACTGAAGTAGAGCATGATCTCTTTAAATTCCGGCTTCGGCAAAAAACGAAACGTTCCAGATGGCACTCCGCTGATCACGTTAGCAACTCCGCCTGCTTTCTGCGCCAGAATAACGGAGAGTGTGATCAACCCAATGATGACCACAATGCTTTGAAAAAAATCGGTAACCGAAATGGCCCACATGCCGCCAACGAATGTGTAGAAGGTAACCACGCTAGCCGCCAATACAACGCCTTCCCATACGGGCAACCCCGTAACAATATTCAAGATCAAACCCATTGCCACGAGCTGTGCTGCAATGTAACCAACATAAGGCGGAGCCAGAAAAAAACTGGCAACAATTTCTGTTCGTTTGCCAAAGCGCACCTCAAAAAAATCGCCAAGGGTAAGCAGCTTCATCGAATACAACTTGCGGGCAAAGAACAGCCCGAATAAAATGAGACACAGTGCACCACCAAATGGGTCTTCGATTACCCGATACAACCCGCCTTTCAAAAATTCAGACGATGCACCGAAAACAGTTTCTGAGCCGAACCAGATAGCAAACAAAGCAGCCGCACTCAAGGGAAGAGGTAGGCTCCTGCCCGCCAGCATAAAATCGCCAGTACTTTTTACTTTGCGCGAAGCCCAATAGCCAATGCAAATGGTTGAACCGAGGTAAGCCAGGATAAAAAAAAGCAGCAACGAATTAACAGCGATTAGTTGAAAATAGAATTAGCCCACCTGCCTATTTGATCGATTTATTTTCATTTTCCTTTAAAATCGACCGCGGCTTATAATAAATGTAATAATCTTTATAAAGGGTTGTAATTAAACTCAATGGTTACCTCTACTTGCTCCGCAATTTTTTGCCACAGCAGTTTGGGGATTTTTATATTGTAGTCAGCCAGCTTCACGATAAATTTGGTCCTCATCGTCAGCGCACCATTTACATTCTCCATCGTTCCCGGGATTTGCACCTCTTGAGTTACCCCATGAATGGTCAGCTTTCCTGTGGCGGTTGCATTTTGTGCACCTGACACCGTGGGCTGGTACCCGGAAATTTTTCCTTGAAAAGTTCCCTTTGGAAATTTGTCGCTCTCCATGTAATTGTCATTGAAATGGTCTTTCATCAGGGGCTTATCGAAAGCAAATTCTTTGATTGGAATTGAGTACACTACTTCTCCCGTTGCTTCATTAAAAATACTGCTCGATTCGGCATTCACTGCGGTGATGTCTTCGATGGTGGCATGCGAGTAAAATTTAACCGAGCTTTTAACGGAGGTAAATTTTTGGCCATGCGATAAGAAAGAAACCATTATCCCGGCTACCAGCATCCCTGCATTCTTCATCATGCTCTTTGTCATTTAAAAACCGAAAGTACAAAAAACAGGCGATTCTCCTCCCGTAGGCAAAAATTTGAATAGGGTTAGGTGGTAAAATTCGGGCAAGGCTTCGGCCATGGATGCACTGTTGGAGCCCAGCCTCGTTGCGGATGGTTTAAAGTTAAGTGTTCCAAAGTACAATTAACTGTCAGGAGGTAGGGCTGAACTTATAATAAAAGAAAATCCCCCAAAGTCCTGGACCCCGGGGGATAATCTTGTCTATAGTTGGCTTTAATCTGACACTAAAGTACAGGGAGGACGGCAACTGTAAAATTCAAGTCCGTCAAAATGGCTTTTAGCCTGTTGAATTGGTGATTTTATCGATCAACTGCTTTTGCAGAGTCTTTGCGGGCAGAATCTTTGCCCAAAAACTGCCTTTTAATGCGCTCTTTCAACTGTGGTTTTGATCCCGGAAAGGTAGTGCGCTGACTGATGTCGTAGCTCGCGTAAAATAGCAATATCAAAAACACAACTGAAAGCGCTGCAAATATTTTTTTGGAACGGCTCATCGAACAAATGTAATGAGACCGAGGAAGCTTTCGAAACCAAGATTTGATTTTTTGAAACCCCAGCGGTCTTTAAGTATTATTGCACCTTAATCCTATGCAATACATCTTTCCCCGAGATTTTATTTTTGGCACCAGCACGGCAGCCGCTCAAATAGAAACGGCCTTTGAGCACGACTGGCAGGGCGTAAAATCAAAAGATGGTTTTATTTTTGACCGCACGACTGACCATGAACTGAGACTCAAAGAAGATGCTGAAATAATCGCCTCGCTTGCCCCGTATTATCGGATGGGGCCAATGTGGAGCAAGCTGCAACGCGCTCCCCTCGCGCTGTTGGATAGTGATACTGTAAACGACTACCGTTCTCTCCTTCTTGACCTTCAGAAGCGAGGAGTTAAAATCATGATGGTGCTGCACCACTTCACCAACCCCAAATGGTTTGCCGCACTGGACGGTTGGGAGAAGGAAGAAAACATTCACCTATGGGTTGACTTCGCAAAAAAAGCCGTGGACACGTTTGGCGAGTATGTCAGTTATTGGAATACCTTCAATGAACCCAATGTGTACGCCAGCAATGGGTGGATATTGGGAGTTTTTCCGCCTTTCAAAAATAATCCGGTAAAGGCGGCCATTGCTGTAAAGAATATGGGCAAAGCACACGATGCGGTTTACGATTACATCAAATCGAAATTTCCCGCCCAGCCGGTTGGTATTTCGCACAACGCGATTGTATTCTCGGCCGAAAATGCGTTGGGCTGGTTTCCGGCACGCCTTAGCGACTGGTGGTTTATGGAATGGGTACCCAAGCATTTTGAGAAAGTTGATTTTTTTGGCATGAGTTACTACGCACGCGTGCCGCACGACCCCATGCCGATCACCTACATTGATTCACCAGAGAAGATGAAACAACTCGGCCGTCCGCATGACGATATGTGGGAGTACCATCCGGAAGGCATGCGCACGTGCATCAACCGGTATTGGAAAAAATACAAGAAGCCCATCATCATCACCGAAAACGGAGTTTGCGATGAAAGCGATGTGCTTCGCCAGCAAGCGATCATCGACTATGCAAAAATCCTGCACCAGGCCTTGCAAGATGGTGTTGACGTGCGCGGCTACTTCTGGTGGAGCACATGGGATAATTTTGAGTGGCATCTCGGCCCTTCAAAAAAATTTGGTTTATATGACTGCCATTGGGAGACCAAGAAAAGAAAACCAAAATTCAGTGCCGAAATTTTTAGAAAATTGGCACACTTTAAAATGATCGAGGAACTGGAAGACGTTGAGGTGTGAAAAGATGAGTTCTGTCTTTCGAGAAATGACAGTACTTGACTATACCGTTGGAAAATAAGAACAGGCTGCCAGCGTGTTTGTTTACTAAAGCGTCAATCCTTCAACACCCGCATCTCCACTCTCCTGTTCAACGCGCGGGCTTCTTCGGTTTTATCGGTGGTGAGGGGCTGTGTTCCACCAAAAGCTTTGGTCTTGATCCTGTCTTTCGCAATTCCTTTTGAAGATAAATATTTTTTTACTGCATCTACACGCTCTTGCGAAAGTTTCAAGTTTTTTTCTGCACTGCCCTGGTTATCGGTGTGGCCTTCCAATTGGATTTCAATTTTAGCATTAGCTTTCATCATCGCCACCAGTTCGTCCAACTCATGAAAAGAAACAGACTTGATGGCAGCACGCCCCATGTCAAAAATTAAATGCCGGAGGCGAACCGTTTGGGTAGCAGGTGTCAACTCAATATCGTGTGTGATTTTATTATTGGTTGATTCCTTGGGGTCAACAATAACTGTGCGTGGTATATATCCCATTGCACTGGCTGTAACTTGATATTTGGAAGAACCAAAAATGGAAAACGAAAATGTGCTGTCAGTGAAAGAACCGGTAAGGCCACCAGTAGGATAACTTCTATAAACAATCTTAGAAACGATGCCGCTACCGGAAATAGCCTGTTTTACCTTTCCTCGAACGATGATTTCGTCAGATTGTGATTGTAGGCCATTAAAAACTACCAAACAGCTTATCAACAAAAAATACCTCATCTGATTTTCCTTTAACAAATGAATGATCTTTCTATTTCTAAAGTTCCAACTCAATCGTTTGACCGGGAGAGAAACCCTCATCATCCTTTTTTACTTTCAGCTTGTCCTCCGTTTTAGCGGAGGAGTGTTCACTTTTTTCTTTTTCCCCGAAGAGGTTTGCCTGCTCGGGTTTTGTTTGGGCGATTTTGTCTTTTTGGAATTGGTTTTGACCTGACTGCTTTCCCTCGAAGAGCCATGTTTGCTCTTCCTTTGGCGACTTGGTGAAGGGGGCTTCGTCCACCGGATGTTCTTTTTTTTTTGACGACTGTAGCTTTTCGCTTTCAGTAGTCTCCCTCTCTCCGCTTTCATCATCGCCTTCTTCAAGCCCAGTGTCCTCAGGCTCCTCCACGGGTTTCACTTTCGTAACCTTAAGCTGGGATAGTCGATTGCCGAGTGCTTTCCAACCTTTGAGATCGATAAGGTCTTCGAGATTAACAACCTCCGTTTCTTTGTCCTTACCTTTGCTCTTCACCACTTCAATTTCTACTTCAGGATTATCCGAGGTAGTGACAAACTCCAGGCGTGAGCCGATTCCTTCTGTAATAAAATTAAATTCCTTATCGGGAGTAGTCGTTTCAATTTGGAAACGTTTTACAAAATGCTGTTTGCTCTCGCCATCCCAGTACACAGCTGAAATAACTTTCTTAGGATTGAATTTTTCCATGAGCAACGTTTTGTTCTCCGGCTCGAAACGATTCGTCAATTCGTAATTGGTGATCTTGTAGCTACCGGATTTGGTGATTGACAAAATCCGGTCCTCGCCATCAAACTTGCCCACATGCCAGCCCCGCCTGTCTTTGTTCAACCGTCCGCTTGCTTCATCAAACCATAATTCCAAACCGCTAAGGGTTGATCCCTTCGCTTCCTTGAAATCCACTTTGCGTACCGGATATTTCGTGATCGTATTTCCGCGAGCCCCTCTTCCTTTAATTTCTAATTCAGAAAAATCAAAATCAAAAATCTTTTTTCGTGCCGTGCTGCTCTGACTAAGCTTTACTTCTACGAGTTCAGCTTCACCGTTTGGATTGGCACTGAGGTAATGCACCTTGCTGTTCAGATTGCCCTGGTCGAGGTTATATTCTTTATCGCGGATGATGGCGGGCATAGCGAAACGTTTGGCAAAAGTCTTTCCGCTCTTGCCATCGCTGTAAATCAAATTATAGACCATGCGTTCATCACCTTTCTTCCAAATGCCCACATGCAAAATATCTTTGCCCATGAAAACTTTTTCGCTGATGCGGCTCACTTTTACTTTCCCGTCCCTGCGGATGGCAATCACATCATCCAGTTCAGAGCAGTCGGCAATGAATTCATCTTTCTTCAATCCCCAACCGATGAAACCATCGGCTTTGTTCACATACAATTTCTGGTTGTTGGCAATTACTTCCGTGGCAGCAACAGATTGGAAGCTCTTAATTTCAGTTTTGCGCTCGCGGCCTTTTCCATATTTGTCTAATAAATTCTGGTAGTAGGCAATCGCGTATTCGGTCAAATGCTTCAAGTGATGCAACGTCTCTTTCAATTCCTTTTCAAGGTCGCGCATCAGCTCATCTGCTTTGAAGGAGTCAAACTTAGAGATTCGTTTGATGCGTATCTCCAGCAGGCGAAGAATATCATCGCGTGTGATTTCGCGATAGAATTGTTTTTTAAAAGGTTTTAATCCCTTGTCGGTGGTTGCGATTACGTCTTCGAACGTTTCGCATTCTTCAATGTCGCGATAGATTCTTTTTTCGATGAAAATCTTTTCGAGCGAGGAAAATAAAATCTTCTCCATCAATTCTCCCTTCCTGATCTCAAGTTCACTCTTGAGCAGTTTCACCGTTTGCTCTGTATTTGTTTTCAGGATTTCATTCACTTTCATGAACATTGGCTTGTCGCCAACAATCACACAAGCATTCGGTGAAATCGAAACTTCACAATCCGTAAAAGCATACAAGGCATCCATGGCAATTTCCGGTGAAAGTCCAGGCTGAAGATTTACCAGTATCTCAACCTCTTTTGCGGTGTTGTCAACCACTTGCTTTACTTTGATTTTCCCTTTCTCACTTGCTTTCACAATAGATTCCATCACAGACGTGGTGGTCGTGCCAAAGGGAATATCTTTAATTGCAATTGTTTTTTTATCTACTATCTCAACACGTGCGCGCACTTTGATTTTCCCTCCCCGGTAGCCCTGATCGTATTCTGAAAAGTCTGCAATCCCTCCGGTAGGGAAATCAGGATATATCTTCGGGTTCTTTCCTTTCAATATATCGATCGATGCTTTGATCAGTTCACAAAAATTATGAGGAAGGATTTTTGTCGACAACCCTACCGCAATCCCCTCCACGCCTTGTGCAAGAAGCAACGGAAATTTTACCGGAAGCGTGACGGGTTCTTTTTTCCTTCCGTCATACGAAAGTTGCCATTCGGTAGTTTGTGGATTATAGACCACATCTAACGCAAACTTAGATGGACGAACTTCAATGTAACGCGGAGCTGCTGCCGGATCGCCCGTGCGCACATCGCCCCAGTTTCCTTGCGTATCAAATAAAATTTCTTTCTGCCCCAGATTAACCGTGGCCTCCCCGATGGCCGCATCGCCATGCGGATGGTATTGCATGGTGCTGCCGATCACGTTCGCCACTTTATTAAAGCGGCCGTCATCCATCTCTTTCAGCGCGTGCATAATTCTCCGTTGCACGGGCTTGAGGCCATCTTCAATGCGCGGCACCGCTCGCTCCATAATTACGTAAGAGGCATAATCGAGAAACCAGTTTTCGTACATGCCATCAATGGCGATGGAGTGCACGACTCCGTCTTCTCTTTGTTCTGTTTTATCCGGTAAATTTTTCTTTGCCATACCTATTTTCCAATAAAATCCTTGAGAAGCACATAATAAACAATTGCAAACAATACTGAAATCAAATTACCGATGAGGAAAAAATCGTTGGAGACTTTGTCATCGGTATCTTTTATCCGCGTTGCAATTTTTAAGGCACCTAAGAGCGTCAGCGATGAGACCATATCGAAATGAAGTGTGACTACAACGAATGTCCTCTCCAGCATTCCTTTAAAAATACTCAGGCCTGTTACCTTATCTCTTTTCTCTTTACCAAAAATTTTACTCAAAATAAAAAGCAATACATGAATCGATGTTTCACCAGCCAAAACAAAAAGGAATAAATAAAAAATATTTGCCATTGTAAATCTTTTAGATAAGTTGGAATATCAATGTCTTAAGGCTTGTGTATTCATCTATGAGGAGTGAATTTTTTCTTCTCCAAATAGCTGAAGCATCTTTACGGAGCTTGCTTGCCACTTTCTTATAATCACCATACTCCAAAAAAGAATGAGCTATTTTCATTTGAGGAGGTGTCCATTGATCCGTTATTCCTTGTAGCACATGGAGTGCCAACGTGATTTTTTCACTTATCGCTGCATCCCTCAGTTTAATAACAAACCTGCTTTTACTGTTTTTCATGGAAACAAGTATTGCCCGCGCTTCGGTAAGCCCAGGGCCTAACATGGCATGAGCACTTTTTTTGTTTAACGGGGTGTCAATTTTACCTTCCACCAAAACATAGCGTAGCTTAAAAGGCTTCTTTAGTTTCAGTAATTCTTCTTCTAAAGAAAAAATAATCTGAAGAGCTGATTCCGCTTGATTGATTATGCCTTGAAATTCGTCACCTAACGTAATCGTCAGCGGAGACACTATATGCTTTTTGTACGTGTCATTGATTTGTTCTACCACCTTTTTAAAATCTGT
>JAYVMP010000270.1:0-10443 GCA_043758895.1 Bacteroidota bacterium | reverse complement strand
AGAAACGGTTACCGATGATCTTATGATGACCGCTACCAATAAGGCGGGTTTGGTTATGGGGCTACGCCATGTAAGGTATGATGTAAGGGGACTGCAGTTTCATCCGGAGTCGGTGATGACAATTGAGGGGCCAAAAATGATAGCGAATTGGTTGAATTGTTAATGCCACCCTTGAAATGATGATCGTGGTGCAACTTTATATAATTACTTTGTCCAACCCATTAGCAGATAAATAGTAACCACTAACTGGTGACGATAGAGATAACGAAAAACAAATCATGAAAAATATTTTAGCGGATCTGATAGTCCATCAATCTCTCGATAAAAAGACAGCACATCAAGTGTTGATTGATCTGACTTCGGGAAAGTTTAATCCAAGCCAGATTTCATCCTTCATGACCGTCTATATGATGCGCGGGATTACAGTGGATGAATTGGCTGGCTTTCGCGATGCCATGTTAGAGCTTTGTATTCCGATGGAATTCAATGAACCTGTCATGGATTTATGCGGTACAGGAGGAGATGCAAAAAACACGTTTAACATTTCCACGCTTTCCTCTTTTGTGGTGGCAGCGGCCGGGCAACCGGTGGCCAAACATGGCAACTATGGGGTTTCATCGTTGTCGGGTTCATCCAATATTTTAGAATATTTCGGATACAAATTCACGAATGATAAAACCGAATTGAGGCGCAGCCTGGATCGTGCAAATATTTGTTTCATGCATGCTCCGTTGTTTCATCCAGCTATGAAGAATGTTGCCCCCATCCGAAAGGAGTTGGGCGTAAAGACTTTTTTTAATATGCTTGGCCCGATGGTGAACCCGGCTTTCCCAACCCGCCAACTTGTAGGCGTTTTTAGTTTAGAATTAGCAAGACAATATGGATACTTGTATCAGCAGACCAACAAACAGTTTGTGATTTTGCATTCTACGGCTGGCTATGACGAGATTTCGTTGACCAGTCCTGTTAAATATTTTTATAACGGGGGTGAAGCATTGCTGGAACCTGAAGATTTAAAATTGCCACGATTGGCGGCTCGTGATTTGAATGGCGGGAGCACCATGGATGAGTCTGCTAAAATATTTATGGATATTTTAGAAGGGAAGGGAACGCTTGCGCAAAATTCGGTGGTTACTGCCAATGCAGGCATGGCTTTATTCTGCGGGAATCAAAACCAGGGGATTCATTCCGCCTTAGCGAAAGCGACAGAAGCCTTGGAATCCGGAAAGGCATTGACGGCTTTTAAAAAATTGCTTGATGTTTGATTCTGGATGCCTCCCTCTGCTGAACACACAACCTGGAACTTGTAACTTTCTAAAAACTGAATTTTAAATCTTGAACCAATGTCGTTTCCTTAAACTCCTTTGGCATCCTCTCTTGTGGAGAGGAACGAGGTGAGGTCATCAAAAACGGCTTTAAGGAAACGACATTAAATCTTGAACTTTGAATTTTAAATTTTAAATGGTAGAATGAACATCCTCGAAAAAATAGTTGAACAAAAACGGAAAGAGGTTGCCGAGCGAGCGAGCTTATATCCTGTAAAGCTCTTAGAGCAAAGCATTTTTTTTTCATCGCCCACAATTTCTTTAAAGGAATACGTTCTTCGAAAGGAAAAGTCCGGGATTATTGCAGAGATCAAACGGAAGTCTCCATCCAAAGGGGCAATCAACCATCATGTCTCTATCGAACGGACTTCCATTGGCTATATGCAGGCCGGTGCCAGTGCACTTTCGATCCTTACGGATAAAGAATTCTTTGGTGGCAGCAGTGAAGATTTGATGGTGGCCAGAAAATTTAATTTTTGCCCGATCCTGCGAAAAGATTTCACGATTGACGAATACCAAATCATCGAAGCTAAATCCATTGGGGCAGATGCCATCCTCCTTATCGCTGCCATTCTTGAACCTCGAAGAATAAAGGTACTGAGTTCGTTCGCGCGTTCATTGGGTCTTGAGGTGTTGTTGGAAGTTCATTCGGCTGAAGAACTTTATCCGAATGTATTTTCGGAAGTTGATTTGATGGGAGTTAACAATCGGGACTTAAAGACTTTTGAAGTTAACCTGGAGGTGTCTAAAAAATTAGCCGCCTTGATACCCGATGAGATAATAAAAATTTCAGAAAGCGGGATCGGTTCTCCGGAAACAATTGTTGAATTGCGCAAATTCGGTTATCAAGGTTTTTTGATGGGAGAGAATTTTATGAAGCATGCACGGCCAGAACAGGCAGCGAGGGAATTTATTTTGAAACTGAATTTGCTGTCGTGAACCTGAAGTTGAAAATATGTGGGATGCGAGAACCTGAAAATATCCGGGAAGTGGCTTCCTTGCGGCCGGACTACATGGGATTTATTTTTTTTGAGAAATCCAAACGGTTTGTAGGTAAAAATTTTATGGTCCCCAATGATTTCCCCAAGGAAATAATGCGGGTAGGAATTTTTGTCAATGAAAATGTGGACACCATTTTAAAAATGGTTCATAGCCATCAGCTTGATTTTGTCCAGCTTCACGGGAACGAACCGGTCGATGAGTGTAAATTTTTGAAAGAGAGTGGAGCCAGGCTGATAAAGGTTTTTTCTATGGATAGCGGTTTCGATTTTAATACGACCAAACAATTTGCACCGTATGCCGATTACTTTTTGTTCGATACCAAAACAGCAGGCTATGGTGGTTCCGGAAAACTGTTTGATTGGGATTTGTTAAAGAAATATGATCAACAAGTCCCATTTTTTCTCAGTGGCGGATTATCAGACGAGAACATCCGGCAGGTGGCTGAAATTAAAAACAAGAACCTATATGCGGTGGATGTCAATAGCAGAGTGGAGACTACTCCAGGCTTAAAAAATAGTAATAAAATTAAATCGATAAAGGCAATTCTTACTACTTTATAATTTCTAAATTCACTTCAGATGAAGTACACAGTTAACGATCACGGCTATTATGGAAAATTCGGTGGTGCATTTATTCCGGAAATGCTATACCCGAATGTCGAGGAGTTGCGAATCAATTATTTGCCGATCATCGCATCTTCTGATTTCAAATCCGAATTTGAGCATTTGCTGAAAACCTACGTGGGCCGGCCAACTCCTTTGTTTTTAGCCCAACGCCTTTCAGAAAGATATAAGGCAAAGATCTATCTCAAACGCGAAGACCTCTGTCATACGGGTGCCCATAAGATCAACAATACCATCGGTCAAATACTGTTGGCCAAGCGATTGGGCAAGCAAAAGATAATTGCCGAAACCGGAGCAGGACAGCATGGCGTGGCAACCGCTACGGTTTGTGCGTTGATGGGCATGGAGTGCATTGTTTACATGGGGCAATTAGATATGGATCGTCAACGCCCTAACGTTGAGCGGATGAGGATATTGGGAACAACGGTAGTGGCCGCTACCTCGGGCAATATGACGTTGAAAGATGCGACCAACGAGGCCATGCGGCACTGGATCAACCACCCGACCGATACGCATTATATCATTGGCTCGGTGGTTGGGCCTCATCCCTATCCGGACATGGTGTCTCGATTTCAATCGGTGATTAGTGAAGAAATAAAAAAGCAATTGATGGAGGAAATTGGAAATCCATTTCCGGATTATGTGATTGCCTGTGTCGGTGGGGGAAGCAATGCGGCCGGAGCCTATTACCATTTTTTAGAAGATGAACACGTGAAGTTGATTGGTGTAGAGGCGGCTGGCCACGGTGTTGACTCGGGTGAATCAGCAGCCACCACTGCGCTCGGCAAAATTGGAATTTTGCATGGCAGCAAATCCCTGCTCATGCAAACCGAAGATGGCCAAGTGATTGAACCCTATTCGATTTCCGCAGGGCTGGACTATCCCGGAATAGGCCCCTTGCATTCCCATCTTTTTGAGACAGGCCGTGTGCAATTTTTAAGTGCTACCGATGAGGAGGCGATGAATGCCGGGATTGAGCTAAGCCGCATGGAGGGAATCATTCCTGCCATTGAAAGTGCTCACGCCATTGCTGCGATCAGTAAGCTTGAGTTGGACACCGATGACGTGGTAGTAGTTAATCTCTCCGGTCGGGGTGATAAGGATTTGGAGACGTATATTAAGTGGGGAAAATATTAATGAGGGATTTGTAATTATCAAATGAATGGAAAACAGGATTAACAAATTGCTCGCAGCAAAGTCTAAAAATATTCTATCCGTATATTACACAGCGGGGTTTCCGAAATTGAATGACACCGTCCGGATTGCAAAAGCATTGGAAGAGGCAGGTGCAGATTGTATTGAAATCGGAATTCCATTCTCTGATCCGGTAGCGGATGGCCCGGTGATTCAAGCGAGCAATAAAATTGCACTTGATAATGGGATGACGCTGAAGCTACTTTTGCAGCAAGTTGCTGAAATAAGGAAGCAAGTAAATTTGCCGATTATTCTCATGGGCTATAGTAATCCTGTTTTGCAATATGGTGTAGCGCAATTTTGCAAAGACGCAGCATCGGCAGGAGTGGACGGTGTGATTCTCCCCGATATGCCTTTGTATGAATATGAAATGGAGTACAAGCGTTTATTTGAAAATAGTAGATTGAAAAATATTTTTTTAATTTCACCTACCACCTCGGATGAAAGAGTCAGGATGATTGATGCGGCCACCCATAGCTTTATCTACGCGGTTTCTTCCTCGAGTACAACCGGGGCAAAGAAGAATTTTTCCAATGAACAAGAAAAATATTTTCAAAAATTAAAAGATGGGGACCTGAAAAATCCTTTTTTGATTGGGTTTGGAATATCGAACCGATCAACTTTTAGCAAAGCGTGTGAGTACGGAGTCGGGGCAATTGTGGGGAGCGCGTTTATCCAATTATTGTCGGCTGCCCAAGATTTGCAAACTGAAATAAATGGTTTTGTCCGCTCATTAAAAGATGCGTGATACTTATTTTAAATAATTGTAAAACAATATTTCTTTTTGCTCACAAACAATATTGAATTTGAAGCCGCAAATCAATGTCGTTAAGTCAAGCACCTATGACCTCCTCTCTTCGGGGGGAGAGGTGAGGTGCTAAGAAAGAGCTTACCTTAACGCTATTGAGTTGTAATCCAAAACTATATTATGATCCTCCAACTTTTAAAACAAATTTCTGCCGATGAAAAGCAGGCCGTTATTTCGGCAGTGAATAAAGTAGGCTATCAACCTAACGAAGTACAAACGCAGAAAGGAAACTATATTGTGGCCATTGGCAAAAAGGAATTTGACATTCGTGCATTGGGCAGCATGGCTGGCATAGCCGACATCCATCGTGTATCCGATGATTATAAATTGGTTTCCAATAAATGGAAAGTGAATCGCACCGCCATTGACCTGGGGGATGACGTGGTCATTGGAGACGGCTCGCTCGCCATTATGGCTGGCCCATGTTCCATCGAAAATGAAAAGCAAATCGGTGCAACGATCAATCACTTGAAGGAAAATGGTGTTCGCATCATGCGCGGTGGCGTGTTCAAGCCACGCAGCTCACCGTATGCCTTTCGCGGATTGGGTATTGAAGGATTAAAACTATGGCATACCCTTGCGCGGAAGGCAGGGATTAAGATTGTGAGTGAAGTGATGCAAGTGAGTCAGATCGCTGAGATGATGGATTACGTAGATGTATTTCAAGTAGGCGCACGCAACACGCAGAACTTTAATTTATTGGATGAGTTGGGCAAAGTGGACAAGCCCGTGATGATCAAGCGGGGGATCTCCGGCACGATCGAAGAATTATTGTACTCGGCAGAGTATGTTTTTTCTGCGGGCAACGAAAAACTGATGCTCTGCGAGCGTGGCATCCGAACCTATGAACGTGCAAGCCGGAATACATTTGACATTAACGCCATTCCAATCCTAAAAGAAAAAACTCATCTGCCTGTCATTGCCGATCCATCCCACGGCATTGGCATTCGGGAATATGTTGAGCCTATTGCCTTAGCGGCAGCTATGGCAGGAGCCGATGGCGTGATTTACGAAACCCATCAAAAGCCCGAAGAAGCTTTCAGCGATGGCCAGCAAACCCTTGATTTTGTCGAGTCGGCAAGGCTCATTGATAAATTGAAAAAAGTGCATGAACTGTGTACGGGTTCATCTTTCAGCTAATATAATGTTCAGTAAAATATTTTTGAAAGGAATGCGTCATTCCATTGAAGTCTTCACTATAAAAATAAGTTATGCCCGATATCGTACTACAAGCTGAACAATTAACCAAAGCCTATTCCTCTGGCGACAGAAAATTAACGGTGTTAGACCATGTCTCTTTTCAGGCAGAGCAGGGCACAAGCCTTTCTATTATTGGACCTTCGGGAAGCGGTAAAACAACATTGCTCGGTTTGTGTGCAGGACTTGATGTGCCCACAAACGGCCTTATTTCTCTTATGGGTTTTAAATTGAATGCCATGAGTGAGGATGACCGGGCGTATATCCGAAATCAGTTTGTTGGTTTTGTGTTCCAGAACTTTCAGTTGCTTTCAACACTTACTGCGCTGGAGAATGTGATGGTGCCGCTTGAGCTGCGGGGTGAAAAAAACATTTCAAGCAAAGCAAAAGAACTGCTGTCGCGGGTTGGATTGGCCGATCGGTTGCACCATTATCCTTCACAGCTGTCGGGCGGAGAGCAGCAGCGCGTGGCCATCGCCCGTGCATTCATTGTAGCACCACGGATTTTGTTTGCCGATGAACCGACTGGAAACTTAGATGAAGAAAATGCCAAACAGGTAACGGATTTACTTTTTGAAATGAACCGGCAGGAAAAAACCACATTAGTTTTGGTAACCCATAATCGTGAATTGGCCCAGATGACAGAGCGGATTTTGCAGATGAAAGGAGGAAAATTAATTCAAGACATGCCTGCCAATCGGGCTGGTTGAAAATCACCTATTTAAAATAAGGCTTACTAAATTTGAACTTGTAATTTGCCATTAACCATGATCGAGTACATCATCAAACTAAAGCGAAAAGCAAAAAATATTTTCCGCGATCCATGGGTATGGAAAATGGCTTGGCGCGATGGTCATCATAATTTTTCACGCTTATTTTTATTCATGGCTGCTTTGGTCACGGGCATTGCGGCTGTTGTTGCCATCAGTTCTCTTAATTATTCGCTGCAAGATGAACTGGACCGCAATGCCAAAGAGTTGTTGGGTGCAGACTTGGTGATCAATGGAAATAAGAAGTTTGATACGGCATGGATCAACCTGCTCAATAAATCCAGAACGACCATCGCCAAAGATGCGGATATGGCTTCGATGGTCATGTTCATGAACACGGGCAACTCACGCCTTGTAAAAGTAACAGGCTTGGAAGGGCCATTTCCGTTTTATGGACAAATGGTAACAAAACCTGCCGATGCTTATGCCAAAGTTCAATCCGGAAATTATATCATGCTCGATGAAACGCTGGCCACACAATACGAAGTAAGTTCCAATGATTCCATAAAAGTCGGAAACAAGATTTTTATTGTAGCAGGTGTTGTGTCCAAAATTCCCGGTGGGGGAGGTCTCACTTCTACGTTGGCTCCGGCTATCTACGTTTCATTGAAGGCCCTTGATTCGACGGAGCTTATTCAATTTGGAAGCAGGATTGGATATAGCATTTATATAAAAACGCAAACAGAGAAGGAGACACAAAGTTTAATTGAAAAGATAAAGCCCCTGGCAAAGCGGTTTGGGAATTCATTTGAAACAGTTGAAGGCAGAAAAGAAGGGCTTGGCGAAAGTTTTCGTTCAGTGTACCGCTTCTTTTCTTTACTTGCATTTGTGGCACTGATACTTGGCTGCATTGGTGTTGCCAGCTCTGTTCATATTTATGCCCGAGAAAAACGCGATGAGGTAGCCATGCTCCGTTGTATTGGATCGACAGGATGGCAGGCGTTCAATATTTATTTTATACAGGTCTTTGTTTTGGGTATTATCGGTAGTTTAATCGGGGCACTTTTTGGCGTGGCCATCCACCAAATCATTCCGGTCGCCTTTAAAGAATACCTGCCGGGCAGCATGCAGTTCTTTATTTCATTGCGCGCGGTAGGTGAAGGGGTTTTGATCGGCACGATCGTCTCCGTTTTTTTTACTGTGCTTCCTCTGGTGTCGGTGCGGTTTGTTCCCCCACTGGCTGTGTTGCGTGCCGATTTTATTCCGGGTAGGATATTTTCAAAGACACGGATTGCAGCCATCATTTCGATCGTTTTGTTTCCAGTGCTGGCTGCGGCTTATCAGACTAAAAGTTTTGTGTTTGGCGGATTGTTCTCTGCGGGAATTGCGTTGGCATTAGGTTGTTTGGTATTGGTAGCCACCGGATTACTTTTTGTGATCAAACGATTTTTCCCAGCGAATGCTTCTTTTATTTTTCGCCATGCCCTTTCTAATTTGTTCCGTCCCAATAATCAAACACGGATGCTGATGGTAACGATTGGATTAGGTGCATTCATTATTTCAGTACTGAATATCATACAAGGAAGTCTTTTGAACCAGGTAGAATTCAAAGGAAATAAAAATCAATCCAACACCATTTTGTTTGATATCCAATCCAACCAAAAGGAAGGTATTCTAAAATTGATCGAAGAGTTTAAATTACCGGAGAACCAGATCGTGCCGATTATTACCTGTCGGATGAGCGAGCTGAAAGGTAGGACAATAGAAGCAATACAAAAGGACACCAGCTCGATTCCTGATTGGGCACTTACGCGCGAGTACAGGGTTACCTATCGCGACAGTTTAATAGCTTCAGAGGAACTAATAAAAGGAGCTTTGCACCATTACGAAAAAGGCAAACGAGATTCGGTCTTTGTTACCATTTCTGAACGGATGCAGGAAACATTGCGCTTAAAAATTGGCGACTCAGTGGTCTTCAATGTACAGGGGGTTTCTATAAAAACTTTTATCTGCGGCATCCGAAAGGTGGATTGGCCCAAAGATCCACCTAATTTTATTTTCGTTTTCCCGAAGGAAGCGCTTGAACATGCCCCGCAAATCTGGGTCGTGGCAACGCGCGTGGATGATCCCCAGAATGCTGCTAAATTCCAGCGAGCGCTGGTGATGAATTTCCCCAACGTTTCTTTAATCGATTTACGCCTGGTGCTGAGCACTGTCAATGAACTGTTTGAAAAAATCGGGTTGGTGGTTCGCTTTCTGGCGCTCTTTAGTATTGTTACGGGATTGGTCGTATTGGCTGGAACAGTGATCAATAGCAAATTTGTGCGCATCAAGGAAAATGTGCTGTTGCGCACGTTGGGGGCACGAACCAATCAGATTATAAAAATCACGTTGATCGAGTATGGCTACCTCGGCTTATTCAGTGCGCTCACTGCGTTGATCCTATCGTTGGGCGGTGGCTGGCTACTGACCAAGTTTTTCTTCGAAGTGAAGTTGACTGCGAACTATACCGAATTGTTGTTCATTAGTTGGGGTGTTATCCTGCTTACAGTTTTTATTGGCTGGTTAAATTCACGCGAAGTAATCAACACCTCACCACTCCAAGCGTTGCGGAAGGAAAGCTGATATTTTTCGGTCTGGGTTCTAACCTTTAAAGGAGTAAGGAGTAACAGACCAAAAGACTTCACTTTCACTCCGCTCGCAGACTCTTCACTGGATTAGCCACTGCCTTTATCTTCCATGTCAGGGGCTCAAGCAAGTTCATTCTGTGCTCAGTACAAGGGGGCAATCAGTTAACACGGGATTTTCTATTTCCACAATTTGTACTATCTTTTTTTACAGATACCCAAGGGTTAAGGCAAACGTAATTGCTTCCGACATATTTTTACTGTTTGTCTTTGAGAGGACTTTTTTTTGTGCGTAAGAACGGTCTGATAGGATATGCCTAACTCACAACCTGCCTCCTTTGATGTGAACCCCCGTGCAGACAAGTTCACAATTTCTTTTTCACTCAAAGTAAGCTCAGGGGGAGTTGACCATATTCCGACATCAGGTATGATTACTATAATTATTAACTGACACAGTTTGTTTAACAGACCCAATTAGAGTTTTGAATTTTTATCTGCGGAGAGGGAGGGATTCGAACCCTCGTTACCTTGCGGTAAACACGCTTTCCAAGCGTGCTCGATCGGCCACTCTGACACCTCTCCGGAATTTTTAAGATCGCAAAAGTAACTAAATTTTGATTTCAACTGCCTTATATTTTATACTTTCGTTTTTAAACTTTATTTCTTGGAGAAGCTCAATAATCCTAAAATCATTAATGCCTGGTGCATGTACGACTGGGCCAATTCGGTTTACTCGCTCGTTATCACCTCGGCTATTTTTCCGGTTTATTATCAGGCGGTGACGACTGCCTCTGACGGCAACGATAAAGTAAATTTTCTTGGCCTCGAAGTGGTCAACTCGGTTTTGTATTCGTACGCACTTTCATTTTCTTTTTTGATCATTGCCCCGCTGCTGCCGTTGCTTTCGGGCATGGCCGATTATACAGGCAATAAAAAAGTATTTATGAAATTGTTTTG
>JAYVMP010000269.1:0-5885 GCA_043758895.1 Bacteroidota bacterium | reverse complement strand
ATAGCAAAATAAGAACCCCATGGGCTGTCGCCAATAGGCATTTCAACAGTTCCGCCTGCCGAAAGGCCATTAAATATTTTGTCTGCTTCTTCTTTGCTTTCTGCACTAACAAAAATCTTGGATCTGTTTTCATTTTCATTCACGCGTCCCAAAAAATCCGGAACATCGTTAGCCATTAACATGCTGTTTCCAATTGGTAAAGCAATGCGCATCATCTTATTTGCTTCACTTTCTGGTATTGGATGTTCAGGGATTGATAAATCTTTGAAGCGTATAATTTTTGTGAACGCTCCGCCAAATACTGATTTGTAAAAATTGAATGCTTCTTCGGCATTTCCATTGAAGTTGATGTGTGGATTGATGAGTGCCATGATTTTTTATTTTTTAAAATTGATTTTTTTTAAAATTTTATTCAAAAGCTTTTTGAACGAGAATTATTTTTTGGATAAAGTCGCCAGCAAATTTTCAAGATTACTCAATGACATTTTCATTCCTTGCGTAAAGCCTTCGAGTATTCTCTCCATTCTTTCAAGCGATTCATTATAAATAGTAATACTCACTTTTGTCCTTCCATTTTGTTCGCTGAAAGTGTGATCCCATTCAGAGCCTGGCAATTCAGGGTTTTCATCTTTGTCTGCAAAGGCGTTGTATAGTTTGAAATTGGTTTTCGGATTGATCGAAATATATTCCTGTATTGCCCAACGCTCTTGCCCCTCAGGGCTAATCATCGCATAAAATCTTTTGCCACCCACTTTAAAATCCTGGTATTTTGTTTTAGATATCATGGGCTTAGGCGCAATCCATTGGTCAAGAATTTCAGCTTTGGTAAAAGCGTCCCACACCAACGATTGGTCAGCGTCAAATTCTCTTGTTATGAATACCGTTTTCGCGGCTTTGTCAACTGTAAAATCAAATAGTAAATTGTCGGTCATTGTTTCTATTTTTTATTTGCTGCTAATACTTTGTCTAATTGATTGAATTGTTTTTCCAAAATATTTTTAAATTGGTTTATCCATTTATCAATCTCTTTCATTTTGCTTGCATTGATGTGATAATATATCTCCCGTCCTTTTTGTTCTTGCTTCACCAATTCACATTCTGTAAGAATTTGAATGTGCTTTGAAACCGCTTGTCGGCTTGTATGAAATTCTTCGGCAATAGCATTCGGTGTCATGGAGTGCGCTGCAATCAATAACAAAATTGCCCTTCGTGTCGGGTCGGCTATTGCCTGAAAAACATCTCGCCTTACTTCCATTTGTATTTATGTGCAATTATGTGGTTGCAAACATAAGTGCAATTATTTAGTTGCGCAAATTTTTCGAAAATATTTCTTCTCAAAAGGAAATAAAAATCAAGTAGTCCCGTTTTTCGAGGCTGTTTGGTTTTCTGTCTTTGTCTTTTTGGGTGGCGAAAACACTCTTTTATTTCTTTTGCGTTGGCTTCGTTAAAAGTTAACCATTTTCTATTTCTGAAATGAAAGTCGCTTGTGAAAAGCGGTTTATACAGAACCTCTCCGCCAATGCCATCATGAACATTACCGAAAGATTTGTATACTAACCCCAACTATGTCTCATTAGAAATTTCATCTGAAGATCGTAATACGTTTCGATATTCGCGGATAATTCACGGTCGACTTTAAATCAATTCATGCGGAGAGTTTTATCACGGAGGACTCATCTCATCTTCGTGGACAAACTTGAGACTTGAGTTTTACTAGGGCATTTTTATCACGGAGGACTCATTTGCAGTCCGCGGACTGTGACGGTGGATTTTAAAAATCTCATCGGACAGTCTCGTCCTGAAATAGGTTTACACAAATTAACGTGTAAACAATATGGAAGAAATTATAGTTGAAGGGCGTGAGGCAATCATTGCTGAGTATTTGACTGGTGACACTACCTATCGTAAATTGGGTGCCAAGTACGGAATCGACTTTAGGCGAGTACATTCGTGGGTGATGAAATATCAAGGAAAATCAGTGAACAAGGAGAAACCCAAAAACAAGTAGGGCATCTTGAGAATGAAGAGCTGCCCACTGATGTAAAGCAGTTGCAGAAAGAACCCCGCAAGGCCAACCTGCACAACAAGTTACTCAATGCCATCATCGACATTGCCGAGGAGCAGCTTAAGATCGGTATCCGAAAAAAGTCGGGCACCAAGCAGTAGGGCAGGTAGAACAAAGTACGCCCCGTTGATACATTGCCATCAACGAAAGTGTGGCCGATGCAAATGCCATTCGCCAGTCAAATGCCTTTATTCATAAAAATTTTCCAGTGGTTTTTGATCTGCTGAGTACAAATGAATAAGGCAAGCGTCCTCCATCTATTTTGCAGTGCAAGTCGTAAATTTGGTCGATTATATTAACCCTTACAACCTAAACTGTGCCGTTACCAATACACCGAATTTCCTAACCTTCGGGTCATCCAGGTAACTCATCCGGTGTACAAAGTCAACACGAAAGAACCTGAAAATATTTTCAACACCGTAGCCCAATTCCACATAGGGTTTTCCGGTGGTGAAGAAACCTGTTTTCAGGGCTGGATCTCCCGTAGGCGTAAACTGTGAAATCAATACCTGATTGGACCTGCGAAGGCTGCCGTAGATGACATTGGCCGTGCCCACCAGTCGCCACTTGAGCCGGTTCATCAACGGGATGCGGTTGATGATCAGCCCTTCCAGGTACTGGCGATAGTGCATGGAAACCGATTCATCGCTTACAAACTCACCGAAGTTCATCAAGTTAAAGGTGTAAGGTGAGTAAGTAGGCGCTTGATTCCCCAGGTGCACCGAGAGCAACGGATACGGCAACTGGTTATAAACGTATTCCCCGGTAACGGTAAGATAGCCGGCTCCCAACGGGCCCATATTCAGCCGCTGCCTAATATCGATCATCACCTTATCATAATTAAAGTCGCTGCCCTGAATCCCTTTTATGCCATGGGTGTAGCGGAGGGTGAGCGCAGGCCACTTATTCAAGCCAAGGCTAACGCGATCATTTCCATTTTGAATAAAGGTTTCATCACGGGCGTAGCGGGCTTCTAAAAAAACCTCCGCGCTTTTAAACTGCTCCAGCACCGGAGAGCTTGGATCGGCCGGGTTCTGTTGAAATCCAAAAGCGTAAGTAGGGTCGAATGTCCAATAACGAAAGGCGGCCCTGCCTGATAGGCCTCGGACAAATTCCCGTTTTGCTGATAGGAACGCTTCATCATAATAATAGGCCCTGAGAAAACGACCCCATCGGGCGGCTGTCAAGAACACCGGGTTGGCACTGATGGCTTCTTCATTGATGCCCAGCCGAATAATATCTTTGCGAACCCGAAAGTCCAAGGTAGTCCAGTGGCGCCTCGACAATATCTGTTTTGTTGAAAAAGAGAATTTTGGTTTGGTGTCTTGAAAGCCGTAAGCAAGCATTCCACTGAACATTACTTTTTTGCTGAAGTTTATGTTCGTTCGAAATCCGCCTTGCACGCGCAGGCCTTCTACGGTGTTGGAAGCGATCGTGCCGAGGTAGGGTCCCACTTCAATTTTTCCTAGATCATAATACCCTTCTACTACCACCTTGAATACCTCCGTGTAGGTTTTTACCACCGGGATATTCTTGAGTGTATCGATCATTTTGTAAACATTTTTTTCGGTGGCACTGAGTGGTTCATGGCGCAGCGAATCCCAATATTTATCGGTCTGAAGCAGTCCCGCATCTTCTTTTACTTGAATGGTTTTGTCATAGAAGGTGAGCTCGTGCGGTTGGTCGATCACCGGGTTTTTGTTGCTGGAATAAAACTTGGCCAACAAGCCCGCAGAGTTTTTACTGAGCTCGCTCACGTTCACCAATACCCGGTTCTTCACCGGCAGCCACGGACCGCTTGCCGTTGGCGCCAGCTCCTGTTGGATTTGGATTTTGTCAATGAAGTTGATGTTCGCCCGCTTTCCTACGGAGGCATCAATCTGCTTGAGTGCATAATCCTCTTTGCGTATCCACATCGTTCCGGAAAAAGCCAACTCGGCAGGGCTCTTCGGAAAAAAATCGAGACGGTAGCAAAAATCCTTGCCCAGGTAGAGGCTATCGGTCAAATCGTATTCGTAATACAAACGCCAGCCATCCGCTATCGGTGAAACAAAATTTTTGCTGAGGATGTTGAGCCAATTTTTATAAAAATTATATTCTTGAAAAGAAGAACCTACAAATTGGTTTACCGTGGAGCCATCTGTGAAGCCCACACCGCTTAATTTTGTGTTCAGGATTTGCTCCGTCTTTAAAACGGGCGAAGCGCGGTAATAAAATTTGGACGTGCTTTCGGTGATCGAGAGCGGGAGGATCGGTTTTCCATCTTCGCCCACCACCCGATCAATACTGTCTAACACTTGGGCAATTTTTCGCATCGTTTTTCGCTTGCGGAGTTTATCAGAAATTTGATTGATGTCCACTTCCGTTTTGGTGTACACATCATATTCGTATGCCGAAAGGTTGCGTTTGTCGTTGTGGTTTTTGTTTCGCACCACGTTGCGGAGGATTTCAAAAGCAGGATTTTCGCCCGCCACAACTACAACTTCCTTCAGTCGGGTTAAATCCTCTTCCAATTGAAAGTTGACGATTTGTTTTCCCAGCTTAACGGGTTTCGTTCGTGGCTTGTACCCGATGGAAGTGGCCATGATCGAATCCGCTTTCACCGCTGCCCGCAATACAAAGTTGCCATCGAAATCGGTGGTCGCGCCTACGGTGGTGCCTTTAAAAATAATGTTGGCAAAGGGGATCGGGTCGCCCGATCCGGCATCGGTTACTTTGCCCTGAACGATGATCTCCTGGGCTGTCGATGCAAGCGGAAAAAAAAATAAAACCAAAAAATAGGTCTGGAGATTCGAAATTAAGTTCACAATGAAAGTAAGGTTGACTGAGGTTTTTGAATTTTGATCAAGCACAAAAAAGAGCCGTAGGCAATGCAATATGTTTTTCCGCACCAAAGACAACCTCAAAGATAATCTTCTTGGAAGGGACAGCCAAACCGTGATGCGATGGGTTAAAGTTTGAATTGTGCGGTAATCAACACGCCAAAGCTCCTGGCGTTGGGGTTGTTCAGGTAAGTCAGCCGGTGAACAAAGTCCACCCGAAAGACTTTGAAAATATTTTCTATACCGTAGCCCATTTCCACGTAGGGGATTCCATTGGTGAAGTACCCTGTGCGCAGGGCCGGATCCCCGCGAGGGGTTAAGCGTGCGATCGACCGTTGGTTAGCAGCTCGAAGACCGCCATAAATTATGTTGGTGGTGCCCACCAGCCGCCACTTGAGTTTATTCAGTAAAGGGATGCGGTTTAAAATGAAACCATCCAGGAATTGGCGGTAATGCAGCGCGACCGATTCATCGCTTACAAACTCACCGAAGTTCATCAGATTATAGGTGTAAGGTGAGTAAACCGGAGACTGGTTGCCGAGGTGAACGGTCAATAAAGGATAAGGCAACCGGTTGTAATTGTATTCACCCGTAATGGAAAGGATGCCGACACCGAGTGGCCCCATCCGAATTCGTTTGTCCACGGTCAGGCGCAACTTGTCATAGTTATAGTCACTGCTAACAATTCCTTTAATGCCATGGGTGTAGCGAAACGTAATGACAGGCCATTTCTTTATCCCGAGGCTCACCCGTTCATTTCCGTTTTGGATAAAAGTTTCATCGCGTGCATACCGTGCTTCCACAAATATTTCTGCGGTCTGAAATTGCCGGTACACCACCGCATTGAAATCCGGCAAATTCCGGTGAAACCCAAACGGGTAGGTTGGATCAAAGGTCCAATAACGAAAGGCCATTCGTCCGGATAATCCGCGGACAAATTCCCGTTGGGCCGATGCAAATGCCTCGTTATAATAGTAGGCCCGCTGAAAATAGCCCCA
>JAYVMP010000268.1:0-9571 GCA_043758895.1 Bacteroidota bacterium | reverse complement strand
GGCCTTCAGAAGATCACTGGAAATAAACCTAATTTCATTGAAGGCGATTGCAAAGATTTTCAGTTCCTCGAAAAAGTCTTTAGTCAAAATAAATTTGATAGTATTATTCATTTTGCTGCCTACAAATCGGTGAACGAGTCGGTGGAGAATCCGCTGATGTATTACGAGAACAACCTGGGCTCGATGGCCGCCCTTCTTAAAGTCATGCATCAGTTCAGTGTAAATGAAATTATTTTTTCTTCCTCTTGCACGGTTTACGGCCAGCCGGATGTTATCCCCGTTGATGAAACCGCCCCATTTAAAAGAGCCGAATCACCGTATGGAGCAACCAAGCAAATGAGCGAACGTATTTTGGAAGATGCTGTGGTTGCTAACAAAAATCTAAAAGCTATTTCGCTTCGTTACTTCAATCCAATTGGGGCGCATCCTTCCGCCTTGATGGGTGAGTTGCCAATTGGTGTCCCGGGCAACCTCGTTCCTTACGTTACACAAACGGCCGCAGGCTTTCGGCAAAAACTTACCGTATTTGGCAGTGATTATAACACACCTGATGGAAGTTGCCTTCGTGATTTTATTCACGTAGTGGACTTGGCGAAAGCACACGTGAAAGCATTGGAAAAAATTAATGAGATGCCGAGCCGCAATGAAGCGTTTAACCTGGGCACAGGTGAGGGTGTGTCGGTTTTAGGTCTGGTGAAAAAATTTATTGAGGTAACCGGAGTCAAGCTGAACTATGAAGTAGGATCCCGAAGGCCGGGCGACATCGAAAAAGTATATGCCGATCCCTCGAAAGCTAAAAGGCTTTTAGGGTGGAAAACAGAATTATCACTGGAAGAAGCGTTGAAAGATGCGTGGCGGTGGCAGAAAACTTTGTAAATTTGATAACTCAGTTATACCCATGAATCAATTAAAACTCGGGAATAAAAAGTATATCGTTGTGCCACAGAAAGAGTACGAACTCTTACAACGCAAGGCAGCTCTCAAAATAAAAGAAGATGATCTTCTAACATTGAAAGAAGCTCGTGCTTACTCGAAGACACTGATTAAAAAATGGATAAAAAACAAATAGTGATAAGGAGATCAATCTCTACGAACATAGCAAAGATAGCTTCATTCATTGAATCCAAAGGCCTAACTGCAACCGCTGAAAAATTTTCTAATTCTGTTTATGATTTTTTCGATCAACTATCCAATGCTCAAACCCAACACGCATTATGCCGTGAGCCAATCAGGAGATCGTTAGGTTTCAAGTGTGTCATTTTTAAGAATTATACAATCGTGTTTATTGAAACAGATTTACTTCTGACCGTCTGCGAATTTTTGCCTTCTAAATTAGTCCATTGGTAAATGACTATTAAAATGGTTGACCTGCAAGGGCAATACCTGCAGATAAAAGAGGAGATCGATACGGCCATCCAGGAAGTGCTAATGTCAACGGCCTTTATTCAAGGGCCACAGGTAAGCACTTATGCGGAAGCTCTTTCAAAATACAATCATGGAGTAAAGGTGATCCCGTGCGCCAACGGCACCGATGCTTTACAAATCGCAATGATGGCGTTGGACTTAAAGGCGGGTGATGAAATAATTTTGCCGGTTCATACCTATGTGGCTACTGCCGAAGTGATCGCCCTTCTTGGCTTGACCCCTATTTTCATCGATGTGAATGAGAAGACATTCAACATGGATGCCGATCAAATCCAAAGTAAAATCACCGCCCGAACAAAAGGCATAGTGCCCGTTCATCTTTATGGACAATGTGCCGACATGGAACCAATTATGAAAGTGGCCAAAGAAAATAACCTCTTTGTGATCGAAGATTTAGCCCAAGCGTTAGGCGCAAACTATATTTTTTTGGATGGAACAATAAAACGGACCGGAACAATGGGCGATATAGGGACCACTTCTTTCTTCCCTTCCAAAAACCTGGGCTGCTATGGCGATGGTGGTGCGATTTTCACACACGATCAGGCATTGGCTGAAAAGATGAAGATGATTGCCAACCATGGACAAAAAGTAAAATATCAACACGACAGGATTGGGGTGAATAGTCGGCTGGATACTTTGCAAGCTGCCATCCTGTTGGTGAAATTAAAATACCTCGATGAATACACACGGAAACGAAATGAAGTTGCAAATTATTACGATGAACACTTAGGCGACTTAGATTTTCTTGAAATTCCTTACCGGGCGTCTTACTCGAGTCATGGTTTTCATCAGTACACATTGAAAACAAAAGGAATCGGCCGCGATCATTTTAAAAAATACCTAGAAACAAAAGGGATTCCCTCGATGATTTATTATCCTATCCCTTTGCATTTGCAGAAGGCTTATAAAAGGGATGGTTTTGGAGAAGGGTCATTTCCGGTAACGGAAAAACTTTCAAAGTCAGTGATCTCATTGCCCATTCACACGGAGATGACCAAGGACGAATTATCTTACATTTGCTCCATGATTAAGGATTACCATGCCTGACGAAACAAAATATTTTGCCCATCCTACGGCCGTCATCGATGAAGGGAGCGAAATTGGAGCGGGGACAAAAATCTGGCACTTTTCACACGTTATGCCCAATTGCATCATCGGTGATCATTGTAATATCGGGCAAAACGTTGTGATCTCACCGCACGTTGTGCTTGGCAAAAATGTAAAGGTGCAAAACAATGTCTCGATCTATACGGGCGTAGTTTGTGAAGACGATGTGTTTCTTGGCCCATCCATGGTGTTTACCAATGTTACAAACCCCAGAAGTGCAATCATTCGAAAAAATCAATATGCCAAGACGATTGTAAAAAAGGGGGCATCCATTGGTGCCAATGCCACCATTGTATGTGGGCATGACATTGGTCGGTTTGCGTTTATTGGGGCCGGAGCCGTGGTGACGAAAAATGTTCCCGACTATGCGCTGGTAATCGGCAATCCCGCCAAGCAAATCGGTTGGATGAGTGAGTTCGGTCTCAAATTGAATTTTAACAAAGGTGGCGAAGCCATTTGCCCGGAAAGTGAAGAAAAATATTTATTGATAGACGGGAAAGTTTCAAAAGTAAGAGGAGTGCAGAATTGAATGGAACACTATCCTGTTTCGCTTTAATCCAAGAATCATGGTCAATTTTGCATTAATTGGGGCAGCTGGTTACATCGCGCCACGTCATTTACAAGCGATCAAAGACACCGGCAATAATTTAGTGGCTGCGTTGGATAAATTTGACAGCGTGGGCATTCTGGATTCTTATTTTCCAAAGGCAGATTTTTTTACGGAATTCGAACGCTTTGATCGACATATTGATAAACTAAAAAGGCTGGGACAAAGGATTGATTATGTGAGCATTTGTTCGCCCAACTACCTGCATGATTCGCACATCCGTTTTGCATTGCGTCATCACGCAGATGCGATATGTGAAAAGCCGCTGGTGCTCAATCCATGGAATGTCGATGCGCTGGAAGAGATCGAAAAGGAAACGGGCAAAAAGATCTTCACGATTCTGCAACTGCGGCTTCATCCCAACATCATCGAATTAAAAAAGGAAATTGAAGCATTGCCTGCCGGAAAGGTAGTTGATGTTGATCTTAATTACATTACCTCTCGCGGCAAGTGGTACCACCACAGTTGGAAAGGCGATGAATTGAAATCGGGAGGGATAGCCACGAACATTGGCATCCATTTTTTTGATATGCTGCTTTGGGTTTTTGGAAGCCTGAAAGATTTGCAGGTAAAAACCTATGAAGCCGATTCTGCCTCGGGCTATTTGGAGCTGCAAAAAGCAAAGGTAAACTGGAAATTAAGCATCAACCAAGAGCACCTTCCCAACGAAGTAAAAGCGAAAGGAAAACGCACCTACCGATCGCTAACCATGAATGGTAAGGAAATCGAGTTCAGCGATGGGTTTACCGAACTTCATACCAATAGTTATAAAGAAATTTTAGCAGGGCGAGGATTTGGCCTGGCCGATGCCCGACCATCCATTGAGCTTGCCTACCAAATCAGACCAAAGAAATAATTTGAATACCTCAACTCATTTTAAATGAAAGGAATAATTTTAGCTGGGGGCTCTGGCACACGGCTTTACCCACTCACCAAGTCGGTATCTAAACAGTTGTTGCCGATTTATGATAAGCCCATGATTTATTATCCTTTATCAGTGCTCATGCTGGCCAACATTCGCGAGGTGTTGATTATTACCACACCACATGAGCAAATCTTATTTAAAAATTTATTGGGTGATGGGAGTCAATTCGGATTGAAATTGGAATACCGGGTGCAGCCGGCACCCGATGGACTGGCCCAGGCGTTTATCATCGGTGAAAGTTTTATCGGAAACGATACTTCTTGCCTTGTTCTTGGCGATAATATTTTTTACGGATACAACTTCTCTTCCATGCTGGAAGAAGCCAGTGAGATCAAAAAAGGAGCCTCTGTTTTTGGTTACTATGTGAATGACCCCGACCGCTATGGCGTTGTGGAATTTGATAAGCAGGGCAAAGTAATTTCCATCGAGGAGAAACCGAAAGCCCCAAAATCAAATTACGCGGTCACAGGTTTGTATTTCTACGACAACACCGTAACGGCTCGGGCTAAAAAAATAAAACCATCTCCACGAGGTGAACTGGAGATTACGGATTTGAATAAAAGTTATTTAGAGGATGCAACGCTTCATGTGAAATTACTCGGACGAGGAATGGCCTGGCTGGATACGGGCACGCATGAATCATTATTGCGGGCTTCTACCTTTGTAGAATCCATTGAAGAGCGACAAGGTTTAAAAATAGCTTGCCTCGAAGAGATAGCTTTTCACAAAGGCTACATTTCCAAAGATCAACTGGTGGAGTTGGCCAAGCCTTTAAGCAAAAATCAATACGGTCAATATTTATTAAAAATAGCGAATGAAAAATTTTTACTATGAATAAAATAAAATTAATTGAGACAGGGTTTGATGATTTGTTTATTGTTGAAACATTTAAGATCGGGGATTCGCGAGGGTATTTTTCAGAAACGTTTAATTATCGTGACCTTAAATCATTGGGGATCGATATTCATTTCGTTCAAGATAACCAATCGCGATCTGCGCATGGCGTGATGCGTGGTTTACATTTTCAGAATGCTCCGCACGCACAAACAAAAATGGTGCGGGTGCTCTCAGGTAAAATACTGGACGTGGTGGTAGATTTGCGCAAAGAAAAAAGCTCATTTGGCAAGACATTTCAACTTGAAATGTCTGCCGAAAAGGGACACCAGTTTTTGGTCCCCAAAGGTTTTGCCCACAGCTTTATTGTGCTTAGTGAGGATGCTGAGATTCTTTACAAGACGGATGATTATCACTATCCTGAGTTGGAAGGTGGTATTATTTATAATGATCCGACATTAAAAATTGATTGGGGGGTGCCGGAAAACGAAATGGTCGTTTCTGATCGCGATAAAAAGCACCCCAAACTATCCGAAGCAAATTTTAATTTTTAATAAAACAGGGAATAAGATGAAATCAATCTTGGTTACGGGAGGCGCAGGGTTTATTGGATCCAACTTTATTGTCCATTTCCTTGAAACCCACCCGGGCGTTCAGGTCATTAATTATGATGCCCTTACGTATGCAGGCGACCTTAGCAATGTGAAAGAAGTAGAGAACAACCCTCAGCATATTTTTGTGAAAGGAGATATTCTTGACCGGCCGCTGTTGGAAAGGGTGTTTCAGCAATATGATATTTCGGGAGTCATCCATTTTGCGGCTGAGTCGCACGTGGATAATTCCATTGTCGGCCCCGAAGCATTTGTGCGCACCAATGTGTTGGGCACATTTTCGGTGTTGGATGTGGCGCGAAACCATTGGATGGAGGCTCCCTTTCAAGCGAAGCCGGGAAAAAAAGAAAATCGTTTCCTTCATATCTCCACCGATGAAGTGTATGGAAGCCTTGGCGCAACCGGCCTTTTCACGGAAGCAACTCCGTATGCACCCAATAGTCCGTACTCCGCATCGAAGGCCGGTAGCGATCTGATCGTGCGCAGCTACTTTCATACTTACGGAATGAACGTGGTGACGACCAATTGCTCCAACAACTATGGACCAAAACAAAATCATGAAAAATTGATCCCTACTATTATTCGCACCGCACTTGCCGAAAAACCAGTTCCCATTTATGGTGACGGAAAAAATGTGCGCGATTGGTTGTACGTATTGGATCATGCCAAGGGAATCGATCTTGCCTTCCACAATGGATGTGCCGGTGAAACCTATAACATTGGCGGACGAAACGAACGAAACAACAATCAAATTGCTAAAACCGTTTGCTCCATTCTCGACCAACTCAAGCCTCGGCAAAGTGGCAAATCCTACAACGAATTGATCACCTATGTACAAGACCGTGCGGGCCACGACAAGCGCTACGCCATTGATGCCACTAAAATAGAAAACGAACTAAAATGGAAAGCTGATGAAAATTTTGACAGTGGCATTCAAAAAACAGTGAGGTGGTATTTAGACAAGCAAGGAGTTTGAAGGGCTGATGGAAAATACGCCCTTAACTTCTCTATCCGCTTACCTTCAAATTTTTTGGATACCTCACTTTTGTTAAATACAATCCTTCGGCAGGAACGTTCATCCCGGCCTTTTTTCGGTCTTTGCTTTTGATGATGGTTTGAAATTCTTTACTAGAAATTTTACCGGTCCCTACGTCAAGCAAAGTCCCAACGATAGCGCGTACCATGCCACGCAAAAAACGGTTGGCCGTAATGGAGAAAATGAGAAGTTCTCCTTTTTTTTCCCACCCTGCTTTTTTTAGGGTACACCTAAAATGATTGACATCGGTTTTCACTTTACTGAAACTGGTGAAGTCCTGCTCGCCCAGGAGCAAGGCTGCGGCTTCGTTCATCCCTGAAACATTGCATGCTTTAAAAAAATAGTAAGCCCGACCAACTAATAACGGGTCTTTCTTTGTGGTGATCAGGTATTCATACGAACGCGCTTGCGCATCGTAACGGGCGTGAGCATCGGATTTTACCAGGAAGATCGAACGAATAGCGATATCCTTTGGCAAAAAGGAATTGAGTCGCTGGAGAAGTTGCTGCCGATCAATTTCTTTTTCAAGGTCAGCATGAAAAAACTGCTGCACACAATGCACCCCGGCATCGGTGCGACCACTGCCCACGATTGAAATTTTTTTGCGCAGCAATTGACTCAATGATTCTTCCACCGCCTGCTGCACGCCCACCGCATTGGCTTGATTTTGCCACCCGCTGTAATTGGTGCCGGCATACGAGATCTCGAAGAAGTAGCGCATGATGATTCGTTGATGTGATGATTCGTTGATTCTTGATTTATATTGGCATGAACTTATCAACGAATTGGGTGCATTTCAAAAATACATGGGAAGAATCTTAGAGAATTCAACTAAAAAGTAATATTCAATCGAAAAGGGGTGCTTTTTGGTACTATAGGGAAGCCGCCATGATGTCCTTTGCGAATCGAACATACATGACTACGATGTATTTTTGAAATGCACCCAACGAATTAACGAATTAATAAATCAAATAAATTAGCTTAGCTTTGCCCTGCAAATAACGAATCCTAATCTTATTTGCCATGGCACTCGACCCTTCCAAGTTCCTTTTTGAAGCTCTTACCTACGATGATGTGTTGCTGGTGCCTGCTTACAGCGAGGTGTTGCCGCGCGAAACAAGCACTACAGGCTACCTGACCAAAAACATTAAACTCAACATTCCGATCATTTCAGCAGCCATGGATACCGTTACCGAGGCTGGCCTTGCCATTGGCATAGCCCTCGAGGGAGGCTTGGGGTTCATCCATAAAAATATGTCGATCGAGGCACAGGCCGAGCAGGTGCGCAAAGTGAAGCGCTCGCAAAGCGGCATGATCCTCGATCCCGTTACGCTTTTGATCAACTCCACCGTGCGCGATGCCGAAAAGCTGATGCGCGAAAACAAAATCGGGGGGATTCCCGTGGTTGACGGCAATGGAAAATTAGTAGGCATCATTACCAACCGCGACTTGCGTTTTCAAAAGGACATGAATTTGCCGATCGAAAAAATCATGACGAAAGAAAACCTGATCACCGCACCCGAAGGAATTACATTGGAGAAAGCCGAAATACTTTTGCAGAGCTATAAAATTGAAAAACTCCCCATCGTCAATAAAAATGGAAAACTCACTGGTCTTGTTACCTACAAAGACATCCTGAAAAAGAAAAATAAACCCAACGCCTGCAAAGATGAGTTTGGCCGGTTGCGCGTGGGCGCGGCCGTTGGCGTGACATCTGATATTGCAGAAAGGATTGATGCCTTAAAACATGCTGGCGTGGACGTGATCAGCATAGATACGGCACATGGTCATTCAAAAGGGGTGATCGAAGCGGCCAGGCGCATGAAGAAAAAATTCCCTGAAATGGAATTGGTGGTAGGAAACATTGCGACAGGCGAAGCCGCCAAGGCGTTAGCAAACATTGGAGCCGATGCCGTAAAAGTGGGTGTTGGCCCGGGAAGCATTTGCACCACACGGGTGGTGGCAGGTGTAGGATTGCCCCAGCTCTCTGCTGTTTACGAAGCCGCCAAAGCCTTGAAAGGCTCAACCACAAAAATCATTGCCGATGGCGGCATCCGCTTTTCAGGAGATGTGGTTAAAGCACTGGCTGCCGGTGCCGACAGTGTAATGATCGGTTCGTTATTGGCCGGCACGGAAGAAGCCCCGGGCGAGCTTATCATCTATGAAGGAAGGCGGTTCAAATCCTACCGGGGAATGGGCTCCATCGAAGCGATGGAAGACGGCAGCAAAGACCGTTACTTTCAAGACGTGGAGGACGACATTAAAAAATTAGTGCCCGAAGGGATTTCGGGCCGGGTTCCTTTCAAAGGATCGGTGGGTGAAGTGCTCTATCAATTAGTGGGCGGCTTGCGGGCAGGCATGGGCTATTGCGGGGCAAAAAACTTAGAGAAATTAAAACTGGCTAAATTTGTAAAAATAACCTCGGCAGGTGTAACCGAAAGCCACCCGCATGATATTTCAATCACACGCGAAGCACCGAATTATAGCAGGAAGTAGGGGTTTGCTCAAGTCTAATGATAATGGCCTTTCAAACTCGCAATTGTTATAAGACCCCTTTCAAATTTATAAATCACCGGGTGTTCTCCATTGATTCTTCTGCTGGAGTATCCTTTATAGTTGTGCCTTAATGGTTCATGCTTTCCAAGACCTTTTTAGTATCTCGGGCCGATATCTTTGATGGTACTTTTATCTTTTGAAATAGTTCAGGGTAATTTGGGTCTTGAAAGACCACATCAAAAAATTAGGTGTGCAATTCATGTTGCATTATCACCAGGCTTTCCTACGGAACGCTTTACCGGTTTGATTTCAATTTACCCACGAAATGCTCCGATGGAGCGAATAGTAGAAAAAATTTAATAGGATATTTTTTCGTTCCGCTGGAACGGGTTGGCATGAAGCGGCAATTGAATTGCACCCAATTGATGACCCAGGGCAGACGCATCTAATTTTTTTGTGGACATATGACCTCAAAATCGATGATTTAATTTATAGAGTGGCCATACTCGAAAAATCAAAAATGGCCTGCC
>JAYVMP010000267.1:0-7697 GCA_043758895.1 Bacteroidota bacterium | reverse complement strand
CAGTTTGGTTCGTGTGCGTATCAAATCCCGATAGGGAGGCATAGTAAACTTTCGCATCCACGCCTGAATTGATCAAAGTGCCGATGGTCTTTAGACGGCTGCCAAATTCTGTTTTAGGATATTCAGCCATCGGTTTATAAACTTTGATTTGATCATAAAGGTATGCCGCGCTCGACACGGTTTCAGCAGCAGTCTTGTACAGGTAGCTGACCAGGGGGTCGCTATCCGAGGGTTGATTTTCGGCCACCTCTTTAAATAGTGGGTTGTGTGTGGCGCGATAGAGTTTTTCAGGGTCTTTCATCGCCATTGATTTTATTGCATTGCCTTTGAGGGCAAGGCTCAACGTGTCGTCAATTTCGATTGCGTTGTGTGCCATACCATCGCAGTTGGCATCCAAGTACCTGCCTATCCACCCAGTGTTCAGGTAATCCTTGGCACCACTGGCCGATTGCCAAATATCCATGGACCGGAAATGCGAGCGATCGGGATTGGGATAGCCGACATTGTTGAGAATACTCAAGTATCCTTGATCAAAGATGGAGCGCAGTTTTTCCAGGGCACTGTTGAATCCCAATTCGTCTGAGACTTTTAAAACTTTCTCCGGGCGCACGGCAATTTTTGGGCGGGATTGGTAATAAATATCATTGCGATAAGGCACGATCGTGTTGAGACCATCGTTGCCGCCCGAAAGTTGAAGCACGATCAGGATTCTGTTCCCCTCTTGTCCAAATGGTTTTTCAAAGGCTTTTAAAAATTGGGGCACGAGCATTGTGCCAGCGGTGGCCAACCCCGACATTCTTAAGAACTCCCTTCTCGATCTGTTGTTCATGGTTTTAACAAAGTTGGTATTCAGGTAAGGACATAATTCCGGTAGTTATCTTTTTTACCAGTTCTTCATCACTTTTCGCTCCTGTCGAAAGCTTCAAGAGCAACGCCCGATTACCGGCTGAGGCCGCCTTAGAAAGAAAGTGATTTTCGATTTTAGCATAGGTGCTTTCTATTTTGCTTTCGGTGAAACGATGCGCAAAGTTGGCCCAGTTCACATCCAACGAAAAATCCCTTTTTGGTTTTTTTTCGCGGAGGCTGTTTACATCGCCATCGTCTTTGGCTTGAAACTCGGTTTCTTTCTTATGAAATATCAATTGGGGCATGGCCATACGAAAGGCCAGGCTCGAGCTGTCAATCCATTCTTTACCTTTCGGCCACCCACCCACATTGGGCGGATAGAAAAGCAGTTGCCCCAAGGCGCGCTGAAAAAAAATCAGGGATTGGGAGTCTGTAAATTTGCTGTCAGTTTGCTGTTGTGTGCCAATGATAAGTTCCACCGGGGTTTTGATCCGATTGCCAACAAACTCAGGTTTGAAAAACCAATCCGATGAAAAGATTTGTTTAAGCAGTTTGCCAATGTGGTAATTTGATTTATAAAAGGAAAGGGCAAAGTCATCAATTTCTTGGCTCTTGATACCTTCCTGGTTCACGAAATAAGCCACTATTTTTTGGGTAATAAAACGAGCCGTTTGCCGATCTTCCAGGATAGCGCTGAGGATATCTTCGCCAGAATATTTTTTTGTTTTTCCACGAAAGGTCTTTTCACCATAGTCGTGCTGGTTAGGCCGAAATTGAAAATTGCCATTTATCGAAGAACCCCAGCCTGTAAAGGCGCGGGCTGCTTCTTTTACGTCTTCTTCAGTATAATTGCCGCGGCCAAGGGTGAACAACTCCATGACCTCCCTCGCAAAGTTTTCGTTGGGATGGTCTTTCTTATTCTGTTGGTTGTTTAAAAATTGGAGCATGGCCGGATCTTTCGAAACCTCCATGAGCATATCGGCAAAACTGCCGAGCGCATGCGTGCGCAAAATATTGTTTTGCTGCTGTGCAAGTAAGGGAAACAAGGTGCGGCAGGCGAAATGATTGTGCCAGAACAAAACCATTTTTTCTTGCAGCGCATGGTCAGTATTGCCCAACTTTTCCATCCAGGCGATGTTCAATTTCATCATGCCCTCTCTTGATTTCTGAAAGGCCTCTTTCAAAAATTGTTTTCGGTCGCCTTTAAAGCCGCTCGGGATTTCAGGCATTGTGATCACGCCTATCGGGGTACTTGCCTTCGCATTAAAGAATGAATTGAGCGAATTATTGCCCTCATGAAATGGTAGCCCGAAGGAGGCCCGGTTGTAAAGGTGTTTGATCTGTTGATTCGTTGAACCCATGACCTGATTAATTTGCGCTAATTGGGGATATATGCTTCGACAAAAAAAAGACTGCAGGGTTTAAGCAGGTATCTCCAATAACTTGAACGGATCAACGTTTCAAATCGGGGTTTTGCACGGAATAGAATTATGCGATTGCCATCTTAATGATCTTTAGAATATTGTACTTTTGAATCGATAATTTTCTTTTGATGATCCGATCAATCCGATTTTATTTTTTATTGCTTTCGCTCCCCTTACTTGCCTTGACAAAAGCAAATGCCACGCATTTAAGGGCAGGCGATATTACCATTACACGGCCAAGTTGCCAAAGCCTGGAGTACGTAATCACCTTGCACGTTTATACCCGAGTTGACCGTCCTACCGTGAGTGTTGTTTTTGGTGGCGGCACGTTAAATTTCGGGGACGGAACCAGTTTGCTTACCAAGAGCGTCCCCAACCCTCCGGTAATCGCGCAAGTGGATAATGGTGGAGTAGGCGATGTGGAGTATCCGGTGACCCATACCTTTCCCGGTCCTGGCACTTACACCATTACCTACTATGAGCAAAACCGAAATGATGGTGTTTTGAACATGAGCCAATCGGTTCAGACTCCCTTTTTTATTCAAACGCAGATAACCATTAGCCCTATTTTGGGTTGCGACAATACACCGATTTTGCTGGTGCCGCCCATTGACGAGGGTTGTACCGGTGTGAAGTGGACCCACAACCCGGGGGCTTATGACCCCGATGGGGATAGCCTCTCTTATTCTTTGTATGTGCCCGAACAAGGTGGTGTTTACAATGCAACCGGCAATTTTGTTTCGGGAACGCCCGTGCAAGGCTACATAAACCCAAATGGACAAGGATTTTACACTGCCATTGGTTTAAATTATTCGACATCGAACGAACAGCAAAACGGACCTCCTACTTTTTCTATCAATTCGGTCACAGGCACCCTCACCTGGGATGCTCCCGGTGAAGCGGGGGAATACAACATTGCATTTTTCGTCACTGAATGGAGGAAACGGTTTGGGCAATGGTATCCACTTGGTTATGTAGAAAGGGATATGCAGATCATCATCCAGAACTGTAAGAACGTGCGGCCTAAACTTCAACTGCCACATGACACCTGTGTGGTAGCAGGAGCCTTGATCAAAGCCCTGATTATCGCTACCGACCCGGACGGCAGCCCTACCAGTGGGTCAGGAGGTAGGGGAGACAGTGTAAATATCCAGGCTTACTCACAAGTCTTCAGCCTGGGAGCCACTTATACCCCGCATTCCACCTTCAGTCAACCGATTTGGCAACCTACCTACAGCCCCACCCAACAAGCGCAGCTCCAGTTTAACTGGCAAACCGACTGCTCAACGGTGGCACAAGAACCTTATCAAGTGGTTTTCAAGGCTACCGATAATGGTGCACCGCCTTTGGCAACGTTTGGCACTTGGAGTATAAGAGTGGTAGCCCCATCCCCACTGTGGACTTCTGCCACGGTCAATCCAGGTCAACGGTCGTCTCAGTTGGATTGGCAATCGTATTCTGCCAGCTGCAAGAACGTATCCGCAGGATCTTTGATGCAAATTTGGCGAAGGGTGGACAGCAATCCATTTGCGCCTGCCAATTGTATCACCGGGATGCCCCTCAACGCAGGATATACCTTAATTGCCCAAGTGCCCATCGCTTCCACAAGCTATCTCGACCGCGGCCTCGCCCCTGGGGCGGAATACTGCTACAGGTTAGTAGCGTTGGTACAGCTTACTACCGGGGCCTATGTTCCCAGCATCGTATCGCAAGAGATATGTGTTCCCCCGATCTTGGCAGATGCACCCGTGATAACAAACGTAACGGTGGATGTCACCGATGCTACTGCAGGTCAGATTACGGTGAAATGGCGACCACCTTTTCAGGCAAGTACCTTGCAGTTTCCGCCCCCATTTAGTTATAAGATATTAAGATCAGAAAACTCCGGTGCGAGCAGCAGTTTAAAAGACATCAGTCCACCCGGGACATTCGCTGACACCACGATCACTGACACAGGGCTGAACACACAATATCCAAACACCTATTTCTATAAGGTGCTCGCCTATGCCAGCAATGGAAATTTTGTGGACAGCTCCGCTACGGCATCTTCGGTGCAGCTAGCGCTAAAGCCGATCTTCAAACAAGTGCAATTATACTGGAATGCGACAGTCCCTTGGTCCAATAAAACAATCGAATTTCCCAGGCACTTGATATACAGAGGAGTAAATGGTGCCACCAAACTCAGCGACCTGACCCTGATTGATAGCGTGGACGTAAACCCATTGACACAATTTACCTATTTAGATTCAGGGCAATACAAAAGCACGCCATTGGTGGAAACACAAATATATTGCTATGCGGTGATGACGCGTGGCTCCTATGGCAATCCGAAGATAAAGGTTCCCTTAAACAATTTTTCAGAGATCACCTGCTCTGCCCCCGATATTAAAAACCTGCCCTGTGCCCCTAAACTGACATTGACAGGCATCGATTGCAGCACCTATTCTGCATGCCCGGTGATAGGTGCCTCCGGGCAAACCAACTACAGCAATACCGTGCGATGGAACAAAGCACCAACCGGAACCGGCTGCAATCCCTTCATAAAAGGCTACAATGTGTACGCCTCACCATCCATAGGCAAGCCCTATAGTTTAATTGCTCCACTCGTAGTAGATACGTTCTTTGTCCATTCAAACCTGCCATCTTACGCCATGTGTTACAAGGTTTCTTCAGTTGACCTTGCTGGCAAGGAGAGCCCATTGAGCGACTCCTTCTGTTTTGATAATTGCCCCAACTATGTGCTGCCCAATGTGTTTACACCAAACGGTGACAAGTGCAACGAGGTTTTTAGTGCTTACAGTCTTCGGAGTGTAACATTTGGGGAAGGCGGACCTAGCTCTACGCCTTGTTCTTCTTTGAACAATGAACAAATAAATGTCCTTAAAAATAATTGTGCCCGCTTTGTGCTTGCGGTGGCTTTCACGGTTTATAACCGCTGGGGCAAGGAAGTGTATAGTTATCAATCGGGAGGAGAGAATACCATTTACATTGATTGGAACGGAAAGGACAATGCAGGGCACGACTTGGAGGCAGGGACCTATTATTATATAGCCAATGTTGTGTTCGATGTGGTTGACCCGAAAAAACAGAACCGAACACTCAAAGGATGGGTGGCAATCATGCGATAGAGAATATTGTTTTGTTTGACGGGGTCTGCAATTTGTGCAGTGCTTCGGTTCGTTTCATAATCGAGCGGGACACGAAACGGAAATTTCAATTTGCCTCGCTTCAATCTGATTTTGCAAAGAATATCCTGACTGCAAATAAACTGGATGACGCCATCCAAACGATGATGCTGCTGAAAGCGGATAAAATTTATCGGCAAAGTGATGCGGCATTAGAAATCTGCAAAGAACTAAGTGGCCTTTGGCCCAGTCTTTATTTACTTAAGATTGTCCCTCGTTTTATCCGAAACGGCATTTACAATTTCATTTCACTGAACCGCTACCGATGGTTTGGCAAAACCGATAGGTGTTGGTTGCCTTCTGCCGAATTGAAGAGTCGGTTCATCTAAGGCAAACGCATTGGCATCCATCGCAATACATTTTTTGCTTACTTTGATACTCCATTAAGGAATCACGATTAACGAACCAATGAAAGCATTCATCTTTCCGGGGCAAGGCGCACAATTCACAGGCATGGGCAAAGAGCTTTATGCGTCAAGCGGAAAAGCTAAATCCCTTTTTGAAACGGCCAACAAAATTCTTGGATTTCCCATCACTGAAATTATGTTTTTTGGTTCTGCCGATGAGTTGAAACAAACCAAAGTGACACAGCCAGCAGTTTTCATTCACTCTGTTGCGGTTGCGTTAAGCCAGGATCAACAAAGGCCTGAAATGGTGGCGGGCCATTCGTTAGGTGAATTTTCTGCCCTGGTGTCAAATGGTGTATTGTCGTTTGAGGATGGTCTAAAACTAGTTTCAAAACGGGCGACCGCCATGCAAAAGGCTTGCGAAAAAAATCCATCCACTATGGCCGCCATCCTTGGCCTTGACGATAAAATTGTAGAAGAAATTTGTGCAAGCATAAAAGAAGAAATTGTGGTGCCGGCCAATTATAATTGTCCTGGTCAGTTGGTGATTTCTGGTTCGATGAAGGGAATTGAGATCGCCTGCGAAAAGATGAAAGCCGCAGGGGCGAAGCGAGCATTACCCTTGCAGGTAGGCGGTGCATTTCACTCGCCACTCATGGAGCCGGCCCGCGAGGAACTTGCCTCGGCAATAGAATCTACTCATTTCTCCAAACCATTTTGTCCGGTGTATCAAAATGTAAATGCGCTCCCGGCTGTTGAGGTAGCCGCAATAAAAAAAAACCTGATTGATCAACTTACAGCCCCGGTGCGATGGACACAATCGGTTCAAAATATGGCGAAAGATGGAGCGACAGCTTTTGTGGAGTGCGGTCCCGGAAAAGTATTGCAAGGCTTGGTGAAGAAAATTGCTCCTGCCGCTGAGGCCCTTAGCCTGTAAATAGTTTTACCTCCAGGTTGTCTTTGCATTCTTCTAACAAAACAGCATTGGATTTTAATAATTGAGGGTGGATAAAGCCAGGACTTATTTCTGCAAGAGGAGCTAACACAAATTTCCGCTCCGCCATCCGGGCATGAGGCACTATGAGGTTGGGCGTGTTGATGATTTCATTTCCGAAGTAAATAATATCAATATCCATGGTTCGTGCCTCCCATGGTTGACTTCGCGTACGCCCCATCCGGGTTTCAATGGACTGAATTTTTAACAGTAATTCATTGGCCGTGGTGAGCAATCTTAACTGTATCGCCTGGTTCAAAAAATCCGCTTGATCTTTCTTCCCCCAGGCCTGGGTTTCATAAATCTTCGACTTTACCAAAACAACCCCCAACTGATTTTCGATAAGGCCGATCGCTTGCCGCAAGTTGGCCAGGCGATCGCCCAGGTTGCTACCGAGCAAAAGAATAATTGTTGTGAGGTTCATTTTCAGTTTCAAAGGTAATGTTGTTTCCTTAAAGCCATTTTTGATGACCTCACCTCGTTCCTCTCCACAAGAGAGGATGTCAGAGGAGCTTAAGGAAACGACATTGGTTTCAAAGGTAAAGATGATCCTTTGTTTAAGTTATCGTTTATGTATTTTTGAGCCTTTAATTTTAATCCCATGAATTTTTTCAAAACGTTTTTGGCTTCCTGCCTTGGGTCGCTGCTGGCCTTGGTGGCCTTAGTTATTATTTTGATCGGGGTTTTCTCCATTGCCATTTCCAGTTTTTCGGACAGCAACACACAAACGGTGGTTGCAGAAAACTCAGTGTTGCATTTGAAACTGAATGGGCCAATCACCGAAATAGAAGTGGAAAACCCATTGGAGGGCTTGCCCATTCCAGGTGCGGACGACCCGGCCATCGGCTTGCTCCAATTGAAAACTGCTTTGGCCCATGCCAAAACCGATGAAGCAATTCGT
>JAYVMP010000266.1:0-17833 GCA_043758895.1 Bacteroidota bacterium | reverse complement strand
AACCGCACCAAAAAAACTGTTCCACCTAAAAGAGAGAGGGCTGACGCATGACACTAATGAACGAACCTATCAAGCGCGCAGAAGTAAAGCCAAAATACTGCCGCTTTAAAAAGAACGGGATCAAATACATTGATTACAAAGACCCCGATTTCTTGTTGAAATTTATCAACGAGCAAGGCAAGATTTTGCCCCGCAGGCTTACCGGCACAAGCTGGAAATTTCAGAATAAAGTGGCTCAAGCCGTGAAACGTGCAAGGCACATCGCGATATTGCCTTATCTGGCTGACCAAATGAAATAACCTAAAACTTGTAAAACTATGGAAATCATTTTGACACAAGATGTAACAGGGCTGGGTTACAAAAACGATACGATAAAAGTAAAGGCCGGCTATGGCCGTAACTATCTCATCCCAACGGGCGTAGCCTTGATTGCCAACGGCCCCAACAAAAGGAAAGTAGCGGAAGACATTCGCCAGGTGGCACATAAAGCTGCCAAACTAAAACAAGATGCAGAGGCCTTGGCAGCAAAAATTGGTGATATCTCGATTGAGATCGGGACGAAGGCAGGGGAAACAGGAAAAATTTTCGGTGCTGTTACCGCGTTGCAGGTAGCTGATGCCCTAAAAGCAAAAGGCTTTGATGTTGACCGCAAGAAGATCAGCTTCAAAGAGCAGCCTAAAGAACTCGGAACTTATCCAGCGTTTCTGGACCTTCACAAAGAAGTGAAGCACAGCATCCAAGTAAAAGTAGTAGCAGAGTAATCTGATTTAGAATTAAAAAAAACAGAAGCCTGAGGGAAACCTTGGGCTTTTTTATTTTTCACTGTCGATCTATAGTTATCAACTAATGGTTAATAGACCACCCATATTACGGGAACCCATTTCAAAAACATCATCGTCATTGCGAGTCCATACAATGTGATAGTCACATTTATGGACAACATCAGAAAGTTTTCACACTTACTGAGATGCAATAAAAAAACCAGTCATAGGACTGGTCGATAAGCGGGTAATAAGCGGACATTTTTGCTTCTACTTTTTTCTGAGATAAATGTCGCCATTATAAGTTTGGATGCTGATCTCCGGTCCTCCCCCATTCACTTCGGCCTTCACCCAATCGTCAATCACTACTTTGTAAACTCCTGTCTTGGATTCGGTCTTCTTAACGGGGCTCGCCTTCTGTACTTGCGTATCAAAACCGGAATAGATTTCGCCCTGTTTGGTCTTCATCTTAAAACTTCCTTTGAATCCCGCAGGGAAAGTAAGGTCGATATCTCCATTGTAGTTGGCGTACGATAGAGGTGTGTCCAGGGTCAGTTTGTCGTAAGCAATTTTAATGTCGCCATTGTACGTTTCGGCTACCACTGTCCCCGAAATTCCGGTCGCGGTAATGGCTCCATTGTAGTTAATCAACTCCACAATCCCTGTAATGTTATTCACATCCAGGTCGCCATCATTATAGGTTTTAACTTTCAGGTTAATAGTTGAAGGCACTTCTACCGTCACTTCGATTTTTGAACTCCAATTATCCGAAGTTACTTTCACACTGTTTTGATATTCCGAGGCTTCCAGGTTCATCGTGCCGCTGCTGATCTTCTTCAATCCTTCGCGATTGGAGTGGCCTCTCTTGTCATCCTCATTATCGCCATCATGATCGCGGTCATGTTCATCTCCACCGTCTTTTTCACTGCTGTATTTTACATAAACATCTCTACGGGCCGTGCCTTTTACCTTCACCGACCCTGTTTTAATGTCCACTATCAACTTGAATGCTCCCGATGGATTGGAAAAAGGAACTGTGAATTCACCAGAATCCTGAGCTCTCAACACCGCACTCATCAAAACCATCGTTGCTACAAATAACTTTTTCATAATTTTTTATTTTATTTTTTCAATTATTCTTTTCCCTTACAATCACATCTCCATTAAAAGTTTCAAAATCGAGGAGCACCCCACCACTGCCAATCTTAAAACGGCTGCGCCCTATTTTCAAATTTGTTCCTTCCGCGGTTTGTTTTTTTTCAATCGTGGCAGGCAGTCCTTCCAGTTGAAGCACATTGGTATAAAGGTCTCCATTAAAAGATTTAAAGCTCATGTTGGCAGCAAGTCCTTTTGCAAAGAGCGCATTGATGTCTCCGTTCAACGAATAATACTGGCTATCCTGATTAGGGTTGCGCGAATAGTCCACCTCTACATTGCCATTGATTGTGCTGGCATACGTTTGACCTGCCAGTGAGCTCAACCGAATGGCTCCGTTTACATTCTCTGCCTTCACTTTACCCTGCACTTGTTCTACCGTTATGTTTCCATCATTCACGGTGGAGACTTCCACATTAGTTCGATTCGGAACTTTGACCGTAAAATTAAATTTGTAATCATAAGGTGGGTTGCAATCACCCTGGTCGCAATCCCAAAAGTATGACCAGCGTGGGCTATGGTTTCGCTTCGAGCGATAACCAAAATGGTTGCAGCCCCCGTCAACATAAACGATAAGCGTATCTACCCGATCAATCTGTTGCACTTGCACCTCTCTTTTTCCTTGCTCCAGTCGCGCATCTGTTTTTGCTTTGATGATCCGCTCCGCCTCAATCAATATTCTATCTCCCTCGTAGCCTTGCACCTTCACGGAGCCATTGATGTTGGCAAGGACAAGTGTGTTGGTCGCACTGGCCTTTTCGAATTTCAAGTCGATGGCAATTTTATCCGTAAAGGACTGCGCGCTAAGAGCTAAGGGAAGCCAATAAATAATAATTAGAATCCATTTCATGTGTTAATATTTATTTTTTTATGGTCACATGGAATGCCCAAGGCCATTATCATACCGTTGGGTCTGCTTTGCTGATGGGCATCTCATAATTTTTTGGATATTCCATTCTAATAAAAATGACAGTTTTTTTTCCACGCTTCCAAATCAACTATCCACTATTACTATTACTATTAACCGTTAACTTAACTTCATATCAAAACCCTAATACTTTCTTCAATGCGCTGCTTCACTTCTTTGGGTGTCGATTTCTGTTGAAGTATTTTCTTCAATTCTTTCACCGATGATTTCTCTTGCAGGGTAGCCATTAACTCGGCCAACGCTACTTGAACAAGTGGTGAATCTTGTTGAGCAATGGCACGCACCAAGCCTTCGCGAATAAGCGGTGACTTCGCATAATTCTGAAGAGCGTCTAATGCGGCCAGCCGTACGTTTACGCTTAGATCGGAGTTGAGTGTTTTAAAAAGAGCTTCGGTCACTTTCTTGCTTGGCCCCTGGATTTCTTCACTCAGGCTGACCGCCTTCAACCGATCGGTGGCCGATTCTTTTTCCAACATAGAAATCATCATCATCTCTTTCAACCCACTTACTTCCCTTGCTAACTCCTTGACTTCATTTCCTCCCGTACTTTTTTGAAGAACCGTGCCGCCAATAAATCCAAGCACAATCAAGGCCACAGCAATTGAAAGTTTGGGAATCCATGACGCGAATGAAAACCACGAATCAAAATCAAACTGCTTTGACTTACTGCTTTCCTTTAACAGCATATCATAGAAATTTTTGTCAAGGTTTTTGGATGGAGTGGGTCCTTTAAACTTATCAAGGCTTTCGTTAAACTTAGCAAGTTCGCGAAGGCTGGTCAGGTCCACCTCGCCCGATTCGATGAGCCATTCCAATTGAAGCACCTCAGATGGATCGGCCACCCCTTCGTTGTACTTGGCAATCAGCTCTTGCACTTTGTTCATTTCCATAATCAATCCATTTATTTTGTTCTTATTGATCCTTGATACTGGCTGCTCGGAGTCCAAGTAGTATCAGGCAACGACTATCCCCTACCTAATTTTTCACATCATCTTCTCCATCTGCTGATAAATCGCTTTTAAATCCTGCAATGCCCGAAACACTTTTACCTTTACCGTTCCTTCTGTGCAACCTAAAATCTCCCCAATCTCCTTGTACTTCTTTTCCTGGTATTTGCTCAGCAGTAAAACCTCTCTTTTGTCCTCCGGCAATTTGTCCATCGCTATGGCCAGCATCCGTTGTTCCTCTTCGCTTTGCCAATCCCGCATCAAATTATCTTCGTCTTTAATTTTGTCTTCCCATTTTCCAATCTTTTCGTGTGTGATCTTGTTTTTCCGAAAGTGATCGTTCTTCACATTACGGGCAATGTGAAACATCCACGTTCGGAAATCGCCATCGCCCTGGCCATCCAAAACTTCACCTTGCAGGCAGGCCCGGAAGAGGTGTTTGTATTTCAAAATCCGCATGAACGTATTTTGCACCATATCCTCACCCAACTCCTTGTCGCGGACCATGCCCACAAAGAATCCAAGCAACGGACGTTTGTACCGTTCGTAAAGCAGGCCAAGTTTTTCGGGGTCACCGTCCCGTACTTTTGCCATCAGGTAATTATCAGCAAATGCTTCCAAATTGAGGGGTTCAGTGAGGGAAACTAACGATTTATTAAAAGGTTACCGACAAATTAGAAATATTTCAGAGAAGCAACTTTTCTTATTGAATGACTTTTGTATTTTTCCATCATAAGCAGATAAATCTAGCCGCTTACCTATTGCCTTTAAAAAGACAACCCATGATAAAATATAAAAACGTTTGCCTTCTCCTTGTGGGGATCATTGCCCTACTGGGTTTTCAATTTAAAAATCAGCCCGGACAACAACTTGTCTGGCATGATGAGTTCAATTACACCGGCTTGCCCGACTCAACACATTGGAGCTACGATTTAGGTGATGGGTGCCCTAATGTTTGTGGCTGGGGAAACAATGAGGCTGAATTCTATACACGCGATAGAAAAAATGCCCGTGTGGAAATGGGTAACCTTATCATCGAGGCACGAAAGGAACCACTGGTAGGAAAAGAATTTACTTCCTCTCGGCTGGTAACAAAATTTAAAGGTGACTGGAAATACGGACGCGTTGAAGTACGGGCAAAATTACCGCGAGGCAAAGGAACCTGGCCTGCTATCTGGATGCTTTCCACCGACTGGAAATACGGAGGCTGGCCAGCAAGCGGTGAGATCGATATCATGGAGCATGTGGGCTACGATCCCGGAGTAATACATGGCACACTTCACTCTGAAAAATACAATCACGTAAAACAAACACAGCAAGAAGGAAAGCACCTCGTGCCCAATTGCCAAGATGCTTTTCATGTGTATGCCATTGATTGGACTGCATCGAAGATTGATTTCTTGATTGACGAAAAGGTTTATCATTCTGTGAAAAGAAATCCGACTGATGATTTTAATGGATGGCCATTCGATCAGCGATTTCATTTGCTTTTAAATATGGCTGTGGGCGGAAACTGGGGCGCGGTGCAGGGCATCGACCCAACGGTATGGCCGCAACAGATACTGGTGGATTATGTACGGGTATATCAGGATTAAATTACAATTCACAAAAATTACAAACTTCAATTTTTAGGATATAAGATGAATCCAGGCAGAAAAATAATCCTCGCTTCGGCTTCTCCTCGAAGGCAATTTTTATTGAAAGAAATCGGGCTGGAATTTACGATTGACCCTCCGCACATCAATGAGTCGTTTCCGAAAGAAATGCCAATTGAAACTGTTCCTTCCTACTTGGCAGAGAAGAAGGCAAAAGCACTATTGCCAAAAATTAAAGACGAGATCATCCTTGCTTCCGATACGGTGGTGATTCTTGGAAATCAAATTTTAAACAAACCGTCTGCCAGAAAAGAAGCGGTCCAGATGCTTACCGACCTGAGCGGACAAACCCATACTGTCATTACAGCTGTGTGCCTGTTAAGCAAATCAAAAATAGATTGCTTCGAAGACAGAACCGATGTTACGTTTAAAAAACTGACCCAAACAGAAATTGAATTCTACGTTGATAATTATAAGCCGTATGATAAGGCCGGAGCTTATGGCGCACAAGACTGGATTGGGATGGTTGCTATTGAAAAAATTGTAGGTTCTTACTTTACAGTAATGGGGTTACCAACCCATAAGGTGTATGAAAGGTTAAGGTTATTTTAGTACTCTTACTATTTATTTTGCTGATCCAGATATTTAGTTAAGGATTTAGGAAAAAGCAAAAACATTCAACTTCAATATCTATCAACAAGATGTTACAAGAATAAAATAAAACTAAAGAGGAAAACCTTAAAGTGGTTTTAAGTCATTTGATAATTCTGAACACGAGATAAATTCGAAGTCAATGTATGCATTTCAATGAATGACTTACAAGGCTTGAAAGTTTATGACCGCCTAACCGGGCACAAGCCTCACTTGCCCTTCACATTTCAGTGTTACATTAAACCCACTGCTCCTCAAACTTTCATGCAAGTTTTGAAACCAAAAAAATCCGCTGGGACGGCTCTTAAAAAAAGCCTTTGATTGATTTTTGTTTTCTTTTAACTTCAAAAAAAAATCCTATCCTATGAAAAAATGTGCTACTTATTTTCTTGTCTTCTTTTCCCTTCAAGCTACCGCGCAAATCAAAGCCCTGGTGGGTGGCACTTTACTTGATGGCTTTGGCGGAAAACCTCTTCAAAACTCAGTAGTCTTAATTGAGGGGGAAAGGATAAAATCGATTGGCCAAGTGGGACAGTTAAAAATTCCCGATAATGCCGAGGTCATTTCCACGGAGGGCATGAGCGTTTTACCAGGGTTGTGGGACATGCACGTTCACCTGTACATCAATGGCCACAGTGATTATCAGCATTGGGATAAAAAATACTTGAAGGTCGCCAAAGATCTAATCATGCCTGCCTCGGCCCATCAGCTATTGATGGCCGGCATTACCAGTGCCCGCGATTTAGGTGGCCCACTGGATGCCAGTATCGCGGTTCGTGATCGCATCAACAAGGGAGAAATCCCTGGCCCCACCATGTACATGAGCGGACCCTTTATACAGCACGCACCATACCCGGGCACGGAAGCTTTCCGGTGGGGTGTGAGCGGTGTTGCCGATGCACGTGCCAAAGTACAGCAATTAGTAAAAGGAGGCGTGAATGTCATTAAGCTTATCGATCAGGACGAGATGACGATGGAAGAAATAGTGGCTATCGTAGATGAAGCCCACAAAAATAAACTGAAAGTGGTAGCCCACTCCCACCGTCCGGATGAAATACGAAAAGGAATGAAGGCAGGCGTGGATTGCTTTGAACATACCGGCTTGGCCGCAGCACCAGAATATCCGGAAGATATTCTCGCTCTGATAAAAGAACGTACTGCCAAGATGAACCTCGGCCCCTTGTTTTGGACGCCCACCGTTGAAGGTTTATATAATTTTGAATATGTGCGCGACAATCCGGAGATGCTCGACAACCCTTCTTGGCACCTGGACCTACCCGACAGCATCATCCAAGATATAAAGCAGTCGATTGCAAAACCAGGGCAACTTTCCTATTTCCAACTTAATCCTTTGCGCAAGCCAACGCTAGAAAAGAAAGTAAAACAACTAAGAGATGCCGGAGTGGTGTTGCTCGTTGGCACCGACAGTGGCATCCCGATGAAGTTCCATAGCCAAAGCACTTGGAACGAACTTGATGTGTGGGTTAATAAATTTGGGTTTGACCCGATGTACACCCTTCGTGCAGCAACCTACTGGCCTTCGGTGGCCATGGGTGTGGATAAAGATTTTGGAACAGTGAGCGAAGGCAAATTCGCAGATATCATTGCTGTAAAAGGAGATGTTTTAAGGCATATCGATTTATTACAACGCGTAGATTTTGTGATGAAAAAAGGCAAACGTTTTCGCTAAAGTATTTTTATCAGCTCGCCCAGTTCACAAGGTTCATTTTAAAGTGAAAACCAACTCGTCATTCTCAATCGAATAGGCACACTTAAAATGTTCTTTGGGACAGGCTTTGAATCCGTGAAGTCCGCACGGACGGCAATCGAGTTTCTCTTTTGTTTCGACAATTACTGATTGGTTTGAAAGCGGTCCAAACCCAAACGATGGAACTGTTGAGCAAAAAATTGCTGTTACGGGAGCATTCATAGCCGAAGCAAGGTGCATTGGGGCGGAGTCGTTCACGTAATTCATTACCGCATTTTTCAATAAGGCGGCCGACTCAAGAAAGGAAAGGTTGCCAGCAAAATTAACTATACCTTCAAAACCAACGGCCAAACGGATGGATTCGCAAATGTGGTGATCGGAAGACGTACCCAACAAATAAATTCTATTTGTTCGGTTCCGAATTGATTTTAAAAACTCAATCCACTTCGTAAGAGGAAATTGCTTCGTGAACCAAACCGAAGTGGGCGCGATACAGATGTAAGGCCCAGACTGGTATGCTTTTATTTTCTCAATGTCTGCTTCTGATGGGTAAAGTTTTGGTTTGGCAAAGTTTGAATCAGTGATTGCTTCTATCAATTGATGATTGCGCTGCACTTCATGCAGGCTGCCAATCTGATGCTTGATTTTGGTGCTAAATCCAAACGAGATCGGGTTTTTGTCGAATCCAATTTTCAATTTGCTTCCCGATAAGGCCGTAATGAAACCTGAACTTGCAAACCGATGAACGTTGACAACGCAATCGTAGCGGTTACTCCTGATCCGACCAATGATCTTGAATAAGTTTGAAACCTTCGATTCCATTTTATTCCAAACTAAAACATTCCGCAACAGCGGATGGTCGATCAACAGGCCTTCATTTCCTTTCCGTAAGAGAAAATCAATGGAAGCTTCGGGGTAATGTTGGTGTAATTTTTCAATCAATCCCGTTGCCAGGATAACATCGCCAATAAAGGCGGTCTGGATAATCAACACCGATTGAAGGTAAGGCCTCATTATTTTTTATAAACTTCCCGATAGCTGGCGATCGCTTTCTGTATCAAGCCCATAGCCGTTTGCTTATCCTGGAAATCAGGCACGGTTACAATTTTATTTTCCAATCGTTTATAGCTTTCAAAAAATTCTTTCAGTTCCAATTTGAAATGGCTTTCCAGTTCGCTAATGTCTTTAAGGTGCTTGGTGTTGGCATCGTTATCCGCCACGGCAAGGATTTTTTCATCGCCAAGGCCTTGATCAATCATACGCATCACACCGATCACGCGGGCCGGGACCAAACACAAAGGTTGAATGGGTTCGCGGCAAAGAATCATAATATCGAGTGGATCATGATCATCGCCCAGTGTTTGTGGGATAAATCCATAATTGGCTGGATAATAAACCGCGGAATACAACACGCGATCTAATTTGAGCAAGCCGGTATCTTTGTCCACCTCATACTTGGTGCGCATGCCGGTGGAGATTTCTATGATGCCATTAATGAACTCTGGCGGGTTGTCGCCCACAGGGGTTTCGTGCCAAGGATGTTTGATCATCCGGTAAAAGTAGAAAGTAAATGTTCAACTTGAAAGGCACGAATATTTTCTCTGCAGATTCTGTTTTTGTTCAATACGGCCAATGGGATATGAAAGTTGAATTCATTTTGCGAACCATCCTCCTCAATAATTTTCCACCAGCATTTTTGCGCCTTGCTCCAACTTATTTTTTACTCTCCTCTTTCTTCTCATCCTTTTTTGCCAGCTTAATTTTATCGCCATTTTTCAGCCTTTTGGAAACCACCAAGAAGGGGCCGGTTACAACCTCCGTACTATCCGAAAGACCAGAGAGGATTTCAATGTTATCATAATCGCTGATGCCAGTTTTAACTTCCTGCATCTTAGCGGTGCCTTTGTCATTAATGAATACAACCACCTTATCTTCCTTCTTTTCAGGTGCCTTATCCTTGGAAGTTGTCACCGTGCGCTTGTCATCGTCAGGTTTGGCATCTTGGGCCATGTTTTTCTTTTCATCTGGATTGCGTGTCGTTACGGAAGCCAATGGCACCGACAATACATTGTTCTTTTTGCTAGTAATGATTTCAACACTGGCCGTCATCCCTGGGCGGAACGGAAACTTGTTCCCTTTTTTTACTAAGTCATCGTAGGAAGAACGTAAAATCAAAATCCTCACCTCAAATTCAGTGATGGCATCCGTAGAAGTTTTGTCTTTTGCCGTGTTGGCAATGTTAGTAACAATCCCTTTGAATTGCTTGTTGATGTTGGAGTAGGCATCCACATCAATCAACACCGTATCGGAATAATGAACTCGCACAATATCATTTTCATTTACATTCACGCGCACTTCCATCTTATTCAAATCGGCAATGCGCAACATTTCCGTGCCAGCCATAGTGGCGGTACCCAGCACACGTTCACCCTTCTTTACACTCAGTTTAGAGACAGTTCCCTTCATGGGGGCAACAACGGTTGTCTTCCGCAAATTCTCGCGCGCTTCTTTCACCGAGGCTTCTGTGCTGCTCACCACAAATTTTGACGCTTCTAAGTTTTGCTTAGCCGAGGCCAGGTTATTTTTGGCAACGTTATACGTTTGAACAGCCGTTTGCCAATCGGCATCGGCAATAACTTTTTGATTCCAGAGTTTTTCCTGGCGTTTGTAGTCTGCATCGGCCTTGGCGAAGTTGGCCTCAGCAACTGAAATTGAAGACCTGCTCGCTTCCACATTGGCACGCTGCTGACTAAGCGCTGCCTCGTTGCGCTCCAATTGACTGCGCCAAAGATCGGGCCGTATTTTTACCAACTGCTGACCAAGTTGTACTGAATCGCCATCTTCCACATTCAATTCGATGAGCTCACCCGAAACTTCGGGCGCAATTTTTACTTCCGTAACAGGCTGTACCGTACCGGAAGCACTGACTTTTTCGGTGATGGAGACTTTTTTAACTTTCGCTAACTCCACTTCTAAATCTTTGGTTTTACCGATCCACCCTGCGGACTTCCCGATCACCAAAAAAACAATTAATACTACGAGGCCACCGATGCCCCAATACATTAAGCGGTTGGATTTTTTCTTTTGTTTAGCCATAGCAGGAAAAAGTTAATAGGTAAGGGTTATTTGTTGGTGGGGATAGAATGCCTTTTTTGGATTTAATATTCAATGGTTTTGCCTTGATAAAATTCAAGGATCTTTTTGGTCATGATAAAATTGTATTTCGCACGTGCCAAGGATGATTTAGCAGAAAACAAATCATTGGAAGCAACCTGATATTCGATGTAGGTGGCCGCTCCATTTTCATGACGCTGTTGGGTCATGCGAAAGGCTTCTTCATTTGCACTCACTTGTTTAATGGCTGCTGTATACGTTTTGGCTGCCGCCAATGCATTGTTGTAGGAAATTTCGATGGATTGACGCAATGTATTTTCCGTTTCTTTTACAGTAATGTCGGCCAACTCGCGATTGATTATCGCTTGTTGCACACCCGTGCGTGTTTGAAATCCATTTAAAATGGGAATGGACACACTCAATCCAATGTTCTTATAAAGGTTGTCTGTCAGTTGGTTACCAACATGATACGTGTCGGAAGTCTTTATCCTGCTTTGAACAGTGGTTGAGACCGTCTGGTTAGTGCCGTCAACGTTTCCTATTACTTGTTGAACATTAGGCCCAAATCCATACCGTGCTCCGTCTGAGGCACTGTTATAATTCGAGACTGCTGCATACGTGAATGTAACACGCGGATAGTACACTGCTCTTGCCGCTCTTACGGCAAATTGCGCGGACTCCACTTTCAATAATGCGCTTTTTATCTGGGGCAATGTTTTTGCCGAGATCGCATAGATTTCTTCCGGGGTCTCATTGATCGCCAAGTCGTCCATCGAAATATCGGGTACAATTACTTCAAGGGGTGTGGAGGCCGGCACCTGCATGGATTGCTTGAGCACCAACACCGAGTAATTATAGTTATTCTCCTGGGTGATCTGGTTGGTTTCGTTCGTGGCAACCGTGGCCTCCTGCGTAAGTTCATTGCTTTTCGAAAGTGCGCCTGCTTCTACCTGTTTTTTAATCCGATCTAATTGTTGCTGGCTGGAGTTGAGCTGGAATTTTGCGTTTTCATAAAGCTCTTTGTTGAGGATCACATTGGTATAGTTAGTAACCACTGTGATGATCACATCGTTCTTTGCTTTTTCTAAATCCAAATCAGCAGCATCTACACCCATTTTATTTTGTCGGTAGGTGTGCATATTCCGCAACCCATTAAACAAAAGAAATTGCCCATTGAGAGAGGGATTGACTGTTCGGGTAACTCCCTGAAAATACTGATAGGTAACGGGATTCAAATTCCGTCCGTAATTCTGGCTGCCAAAGGTGCTCAGCGTTAAGGTCGGTAAAAAATTTCCTTTCGCACCAAGCAAATTGACCTGGTTGGTTTCAACGTTATACACACTGCGTTTTACGGTAAGGTTATTGTCGAGCGCCACCTTCACGCATTCTTGCAACGACATCTTTTGGCTCTTTGCAATAGAAAAATTCAGGAAGATTACCACTGCGGGGAGTACAAATTTTCTCATATCAGATCTGGGGTATGTAAATTACTTCTTTTATCCACCTTAGACTTTTTAAATAATTAAATGTTACAGGCTTGATACCAGAGTCCATCTCGATGACCAAGCATGCCAAATCATTTTTGCCTTTTCGCGATACCGACATGGTGGCGATATTGCAATCATCGTGGGCCAGCACATTGGCAATAAAGGCAATGCTGCCCTTCACATCATCGGCAAAAATAATAACCGTATGCAGATTTGCTGTGAAGTCGGCCTTAAATCCATCCACTTCGGCAATATTTATAATGCCACCGCCTTTGCTTTCACCCAATACTTCAATCTCCTTATTCCCCTTTCGCAATTTCAAGCGAATGGAGTTAGGATGAAGAGTCGAGGCGTTGCCGACCGATTTGAAGTGATATTTCAGTCCGTTTTGAGTGGCCAGCTCAATGGCTTCCCTGATCCGTTTATCGTCAGTTTCAAAATCCATCAGCCCCGCCAAAATCGCACGATCGCTGCCGTGGCCCTCGTAAGTCCTTGCAAAAGAATTATAAAAAATGATCTCCGCCTCATTAGGAATACTGCCCAAAATTTTCACTGCTGCCCGGGCAATCCGCACAACGCCAGCTGTGTGCGAGCTGGATGGGCCTATCATCACCGGGCCTATCATATCGAAAATGCTGCTTTTCTCGGGCATGGGTTTTAATATAAGTCTTGCAAACGCAAAATTAGGGCAAAAGGATATACTTAACCATAAAATTTAAAAACCATAGTCAATGTTGTTTCCTCAAAAATTCTTCTGGCTCTTTTGCAGAGGAACGAGGTGAGATTAAAAAAAGACTTAAGGAAATGGCATTGGAATCATAGGCATTATCCAACTAACCTCGCCACAATCATATCAAGGTCTCCATTTTCGTCCACATCATCAATTGATGGAATATTGGTGGCATTCATTTGCAAATTAATGGAGCCGTTGAAGCCGATTATGTGAAGTGGATGGCCTGGATCGAAAGGCCGCCAGGAAAGTGGGCCACCAGGAACTGTGATATTGACAAAAACATCTATGCCTGCAGGATCGCTGGTAAACAAATCCTTCTTACCATCACAATTAAAAAACTTACGTTTCCAAAAGAAACGAATTACATTTGTGCCATGAAATGCCCATCAGCAAAGCAGACCCAAAGGAATGATAATCCGGTATGGGCATTCCATGTGGCAACTAAAAAACAATTATTAACACATGAATAAAAACTTTGTGTCTGACTCCAAAGAATCCAGCCGCATGTTTAAAAGTGGTTTGCTGGAATCTGTTTCCAAAGTGCATTTTAGCATACCTCTGATCATCTATGTGCCTGTGATTTCCCTTTTTATTTGGGAGGCCGTGTCAGGCAAAACCTTTAGCGTGCTAAATTTTCTTTTGAGTTTTGGAAGTGGTCTTCTCTTTTGGACCGCAACGGAATATTCGTTGCACCGTTTTGTATTTCATTACATTCCCAAAGCAAAGTGGGGCCAGCGCCTTCATTTCATATTTCATGGCGTGCACCACGACTACCCCAACGACCGGCTTCGGTTGGTGATGCCACCATCAGTAAGCATTCCGTTGGCACTTGTTTTTTATTTTTTGTTTCGTGTGGCATTATCTGCCGCGTGGTTGCCCTCCTTTTTCGCAGCCTTTCTGATCGGCTATCTTATTTATGATCTGTCCCATTATGCTTTTCACCATGTCGTCATTAAAAACCCAATCCTAAAAAAACTAAAACAGCACCACATGCGCCATCACTATCACGAGCCCGACAAAGGGTATGGTGTGAGTTCGGTCTTGTGGGATAAAATCCTGGATTCGGATTTTAAGAAATGAATCGGTGCTTTCCCTAAGGAACCAAAATTTCGCGCACGTTTAATTTAATGGTTTTGGCCAAATCATCGGTCGGCAAATCGTTGATGTCACGCCCAAAGGGGTCTTCGATTTCTTCAGCGATCAACTCCACGCTAAGAAGGATAAACGAAACCAGCAACACCGTTGGGATGGTGATGTAGCCCAAGGTGGTAATGAACCCGAAAGGCAGGGTGATGATGTAAATGAAAATAAATTTTTTAATGTACATCGTGTAAGAATAAGGGATGGGTGTTTTCTTGATCCGCTCACACGCACCAAGCAAATCGATAAAATCTTTCAGTTCTTTATCCAAGTTGACCAGATGAAAACCGGATATCCTATTTGTTTTAAAAAGATCATCGGTTTTTTTGTACAAAGCCGAACCAATAAAATTTGGTTTGTGTGCTGCCGTTTTCAGTTGCCTCATCAACTGTTCGTCCGGAATTTCGAGTTCAGAAAAATCAACACCACTTCGTAAATGTTCCTTAGTTGCAAAAACAAAATTGCCTATCATTTGTGCAAACCATTGACGGTCTTTCATTTCTTCTTGGGGCAAAACCGCATTCAATTTCATGGCAAAGTTCCTGGTGCTATTCACTAACCCGCCCCAGAGTTTGCGCCCCTCCCACCATCGGTCGTAGGCAGAGTTGGTGCGGAAAACCAAAAATAAACCGAGCACAATACCCAACAAAGAATGAACAGCCGGTGATGAGGGGTATTGGTTGGGTTGCACATGTTCTAACACAATGTAACAGGCCACTGCAGTGAACACGCCCATGAAAAGGAGTGCGGGCAAAAGTGTTTGCAATACCTGCTTGCTGTACGAATGGAAGATCAGATCGAACCAAACTTTGGGATTGTAGTTTACCATAAAATCAGACGGCTATGGGTGCTTTAATCCCCGGGTGCGATTGATAGTTTAAAATTTCAAAATCTTCAAACAAATATTCAAAAATTGAACCCGGCTTTCTTTTGATTACCAAGTTGGGCAACGGAAAAGGCGTGCGCGCAAGTTGCAACTTCACTTGCTCAAAATGATTGGAATACAAATGCACATCGCCACCGGTCCACACAAACTCGCCCGAAACTAAATCACATTGCTGCGCAACCATTTCAAGCAGCAATGCATAACTGGCAATATTGAAGGGAACTCCGAGAAAAAAATCGGCACTGCGCTGATAAAGTTGGCAGGAAAGTTTGTCACCAGCCACATAAAATTGAAACAGAGCGTGGCAAGGCGGAAGCACCATGCTGTCCACTTCGGCTGGGTTCCAGGCAGAAACAATATGCCTGCGCGAATCAGGGTTAGTTTTGATCTGATGGATTACATTAGCAACCTGGTCGATCTTCTTTCCATCAGGTGCAGGCCAGCTTCGCCATTGGCTTCCATACACCGGGCCAAGATCACCGTTTTCATCTGCCCATTCATCCCAAATGGAAACGCCATTGTCTTTTAAGTATTTAATGTTGGTTTCTCCTTTCAGAAACCAAAGCAGTTCATAAATGATCGAGCGGAGATGAAGTTTTTTTGTGGTAACCAAAGGAAAGCCTTTGGATAAATCGAAACGCAGTTGCCTGCCGAACACTGACTTTGTGCCTGTACCTGTGCGATCGGTTTTAACCGAACCATTTTCAAAAATATCCTGCATTAAATCAAGGTACTGGCGCATGAAGGGATTTTTATGCAAATACGCGAACTGAAGGCAAACAAAAAAGCCCCCGCATTTCGCGGAGGCTCTTCACACCTACCCAAAAACACCTTTTTTTAATTACCGTCCGGACTCACGGTAATCGTTTTGGATTTGCCATTAACCATCACGGTATAAGAGTTAGTGCAATTGCCACCTGATCCATATGAAAGGGTGTAAACCACCGGAGTGGAACCTGCTGCTGAAGTAACGGTAATTGTTTTAGATCCGGAGAAGGGTAAAAACATGCCCGCAGCAAAACAATCCCACCTGTAAATCAAATCTGTTACAATAGCCATTGCATAAGTAGCCCCCTTACGGGTAGTACCCTGCACAGTGCCACCTGCCTTGTGAGTAATTGTGGATTGAGTGGGCGTACCTGTTTTATAATCCCAAACGGCAGTGAATGAAGCATTTCTCGTTAGGGTAGTATTGTCTGGAAATGTAAGTGTTAGCTGCGAAACATGCTTAAAAGTAGCTGTTATATCAAAACTTGTAACGGATGTGTCCTGAACAGTGACCATATAAGAACCCGCAATCATCACCGAATTTCTTGAGAAATTGCTGAATGTGATCGTCCTTGTAGCTCCTATATCAAGTCTTCTTCCGGAGTAAGTTACGATGATTTTCCCTTTGCGGGTAACTCCTTCAGTTGTTACACCGGTTGTACCATAATCAATCGTAATTATACCGGATACACCATTGGGGCCTCTGGTTCCAACAATCGTAATTGTAGCACCTTTCAACCTGCCATCTTTTGCATCGAGACCTAGTATTACCCCAGAAACCCGGCCTTGGGCAAGCTGCGTATTTGAAACATTGGACATTACCGAGTTAGTCAAATCAGTTGTTTCGTTGGCAGTTGACGATGAAACAGATTCTGAGTTTACATTTTGTGAATCTGTTGAACTTAATGGGTTATCGTTGCTTTTCGAGCAAGAGGCCAACACAAAGATACCCGCCACAACCGCGGCCGATATGCTTTTCATAGCGAATACATTTTTCATTTTCATAGATTGTTTAAGTTATAGTTGTTAAGAGTAAGCTTAAGAAAAAAGGTTTAATTTAAATTTTAAAAAAAATGAAACACAGTCATTTCAGTTGCCTTCGGCTGTAACCGTAATCTGTTTTTGCTTTCCATTCAAAGTAACGGTTATGATATTATCGCAGGTGCCATCCCCGTAGTTCACCAAGTATTGTTGGTTGCCCACGGTGACCAATTTCGTTCCACTTACGGGTATGAATACCTTCTTGGTCATGCACGAGACTTTTTCAATGAGCTGTTTCGTGATTTGGGTGGTGTAAATCTTCCCATCTTTTGCCATACCGGCCGAAGAGCCATTAGACGAGTTAGGCGTATTTGCTAAGGTAATCCATTGATCGTTGAAAGGAACGGCTGACCTAATCCATACGCGCGTCAGGTCGTGGATGCGGGTAATGAATTTGCCATCACCAAAAGTAACCTTTCCACTATCCAAAACGGATTCAAATTGCAGGTGCAGCGAGTCTGCACTTGTTTGAGTAGTTAGCGTCAGGTTTCCTTCTACGTGCGTGGTGTTGCGGTAGAAGTTCACTAATCTTACGTTAATAAAAGAACCAACAGCCCACCGCATTCCGCTGTAGGTAACGATGATCTTTCCTTTGCGGGTTACCCCATGAGGGTCATTGCATGTGCCTGCTGTACCAAAATCAATTGTAACCGTGCCAGCAGGTGCGTCTTTCGTTCCGGTACTGAAGACTGTGATGGTGGCGCATTGCAAACGATCATCGCGGCTGCCCAATCCGGCAATAGGCACCGGGCCTCCAGAAATACGGCCGCCATTATAGGTTGAAGTAAAAACACCACCTACAGCACTGCTTGCCATTTCTGTGGATTCATTTGCAAAAGAGGCCGAGGCCGACTCTGCGTTAACGTTCTGCGTATCGGTAGCCGTAAGGATGCTGCTATTATTCTGGCATGAGGCCAGG
>JAYVMP010000265.1:0-6673 GCA_043758895.1 Bacteroidota bacterium | reverse complement strand
AGTAGCTGACCTGATTCCTTTTTCGAACTCTCAACAATGTCTGCCATTAAAATGATTTTCATGTTCTTTTTATTAGGAATGTGCAATATACATCCATTGCAGTTTTTTTGCAAAAATGGCATTTTTGCAGTTTTTCTGCAAAAAACAGTTTATTGCAGAAATTCTGCAATAAATCTTGTCTTGCAGTTTTTCTGCAATGGTGCTATTCGACCTCCATGACTTCTGTTTTTTCTTCCGGTTTCACTTTATCCAACTCGATCCGCAAGTTATCAATAATAAAATCTTGGCGGTCGGGCGTGTTCTTGCCCATGTAAAACTCCAGCGTTTTGATCAAATGTTTTTCCTTATCAATCAATACGGGCTGCAAGCGAATATTCTCACCAATGAATGTTCCGAATTCGTCCGGGGAAATTTCTCCCAACCCCTTGAAGCGGGTGATCTCCGGCTTGCTTCCTAATTTGTTGATGGCCGCCTGCCGTTCTTCTTCGCTGTAGCAATAGATCGTTTCTTTTTTATTGCGAACACGAAACAGCGGTGTGTCTAAAATATAAACATGCCCGGCCTTCACCAGGTCAGGGAAAAATTGCAAAAAGAAAGTCATCAACAACAACCGGATGTGCATGCCGTCCACATCAGCATCGGTAGCTACGATCACTTTGTTATAACGTAACCCGTCAAGGCCGTCTTCAATATTCAACGCGTGTTGCAACAAATTGAACTCTTCGTTTTCATAAACCACTTTTTTGGTAAGTCCATAACAGTTGAGCGGCTTACCGCGCAAACTAAATACGGCCTGTGTTTCCACATCGCGCGATTTGGTGATCGAGCCACTGGCCGAATCTCCTTCGGTGATGAAGACTACTGACTCGGCTCCCTTTTCCCCTTTTTGATCATCAAAATGAAAACGGCAATCACGCAGTTTTTTATTGTGGAGATTGGCTTTCTTGGCCCGCTCATTAGCCAATTTTTTAATACCGGCAATTTCTTTGCGTTCGCGCTCCGATTGCAAAATGCGTTTCAGCATCGCTTCGGCAGCAGTCGCATTTTTGTGCAGGTAGATTTCTAGTTCTTTCGATACAAAATCGCCCACAAAATTTTTCACCGAAGTACCTTCGGGTGCCATGGTGATCGAACCGAGTTTAGTTTTCGTCTGTGATTCAAAAACAGGTTCTTGCACGCGCACGGCTATCGCACCGATAATGCTCGCGCGAATGTCAGCCGCATCGAAATCCTTTTTATAAAAGTCTCGCACACCGCGCACGATACCTTCGCGAAAAGCCGCCAGGTGTGTGCCACCTTGCGTGGTATTTTGCCCGTTCACGAACGAATAATATTCTTCACCATATTGATTACCATGCGCTAATGCCACTTCAATGTCATCGCCTTTGAAGTGGATGATCGGGTAACGTATTTCTTCGGCATCAGATTTTTGTTTTAGCAGATCCAGCAAGCCGTCTTTGGAATAAAATTTCCTTCCGTTGTAATTGATCGTTAGGCCCGCATTAAGAAAAGCATAATTCCACATCAGATCATCCAAATACTCAGGGATGAAGTGATAGTGCTTGAACATCGTATCGTCTGGCTCGAACTCAACGAGTGTTCCATTCTTATCATCCGATTTTGATTGCTTGGGATCGTTGGTGAGTACTCCTTTTTTAAACTCTGCGAACTTCGATGCTCCGTCACGAAAAGCTTGCACTTTAAAATAATTAGAAAGTGCATTCACCGCTTTCGTGCCCACGCCATTCAAGCCGACTGATTTTTGAAATGCTCCCGAATCATACTTGGCGCCCGTGTTGATTTTTGAAACCACATCCACCACTTTACCGAGTGGAATACCTCGGCCGTAATCGCGCACAACCACTTTTTGATCGGTGATTTTCACCTCTATGGTTTTGCCATAGCCCATCATGTGCTCATCAATACAGTTGTCGATCACTTCTTTTACAAGCACATAAATACCATCATCTTTAGCCGAGCCATCGCCCAGTTTGCCGATGTACATGCCCGGCCGCAAGCGAATGTGCTCGCGCCAGTCGAGCGACCGGATGCTCGCTTCATTATATTCTGTGCTGTCTTTTGCCATAAGTCAATTGCTGTTGATAAAAATGAAAGTCTGAAAAAAACTAAAAGATATTATCCAAAAAATTGGGCGGACAAATTCTTCGTTAAAGAAAAGAAATTTTTGTTTCATTCCATCCACATCGATGAAAATCAAATCCACCATCTCAACGAAGGATCAATCAATAACTAATTGGTAGTCAGGTTTCAGAAAACCGATATTCAAACGGGTTGTTTACGAAGAAACTTTTGCACGCTACGGTAAACCGGCCAGGAAATTGCCCAAACCAACAGTAACCCAACGCTCCCATAAATGATAACACCCAACCGCCCGAAGTCATATTTTTCGCCACTGTTGTAAAGACTGACAAAGCTCAAGCCGATGACAAAGAAAAGATTAGCGCAAGCAGTCATTCCATAAAACCAGGCTTTGAAATGGCTTTCCTTTTCGGAATAAATTCGGCTTACCACGAACACCAGTGCGTTGGCAATGGCAATGACTGCCAGCACGATATAAAATAAAGACGCCTTCGAAAGCGTGACGGTTTGAGGATTTTCATTCACGATCACCGTTTCAGGAAGCGAAGCATATACATACATAAAAATGCCCAGCACGGTCAGCAGTGAGAAGACCCAAATCACTTTAAGGATTTTTAACGCCATCTTGATTACTTTTGAAAAACAAATCGACCGCAAAGTAATTTGAATTGCCGGTAAAACGAAAGATGAAAAAAATATTTATACGAAAACGGCATTGCGAGGGAGCGCTGGAAAGTGCGTTGGCACGAAGCAATCCTTTTTTGGGGAGATCGCCCCGCCCCGCCCACACCCTAATGCAGGTGCTCGTGATGACGATATTCATTTTAGTGTTCGCCAGTTGCAGCAAACCATTGCCCACACTTGACGGCATCGACCTGAAGCAATGGAAAGATGATAAAAACGGATGCCATCACTTTCGTGAAAAAATGATCGGAAAACTAACTTCGCAAAAAAATAAACTGCAAGGACTATCAGAGGATGACATTATCTCTTTACTCGGCCGACCCGACCAAAACGAATTGTACAAACGCAACCAGAAATTCTTTTATTATTCCTTAGAGCCCTCGGCCAAGTGTGCGGCTTCGGTTCAATCATCGAAAAAATTATCGGTTCGTTTTACTGCCATGGGGTTTGCAAAAGAAGTGGTGGTGGAGTGATCGGTGGGGCTCCAGTCAGCTATGCAAGGCATTCTTCCGAAAATCCTGTTTCTTTCGTTTTGCTCTTTCGATGTTGCTCCAAAGCACATTTACCAATTCGTCCTTCTTCTTTGAATTGAACGGGTATAAAAGTGAAGGCTTAAAATAAATCTTATCGCCCAATTGTTCAGCATTATAAAAAATAATTTCATAATGACCGATCAGTGTTTTGAGATTCACATCTTTTACATTTTCTAAAGGAACAACTAAATCAGCTTTCTTTTGTATAACGTAAAGAAACTCTTCATCAAATTCGACCTGGTACAACTTATTGTTCATCTGGTAATATTTATACAAAATGAAAATCCAAGAAGAAGTAAAAATAAGGGAAGAAAGAATTTTTAAAGTTGAATAAATAAGCGCGGACAAAATCGCTAATAACAAAGTCCAAATAAAAATTTTGTAAGTCAACAAAAACCGAGTGGACAAATTTTTGATTCTTGATTTCTCTGGCATAAGTATCTGTTTATCTTTGGCACAAAATTAAAAAAATGACCCACATCGCAGTGATCGGCTCCGGCACCATGGGCAATGGCATCGCCCACGTATTGGCACAATATGGATTTAACGTTTCGCTGATTGATGTATCAGAAGAGGCTTTGAAGAAAGCATTGGCCACCATCGATAAAAATTTAACTCGCCAGGTAGAGAAAGGCACGATCGCTTCGGAAACAAAACAAAAGACCTTCGCTAATATTTCCACCTCATCTTCTATCAAAGGAGTAGCCCATGCCGATTTGATTGTGGAAGCCGCCACTGAAAACATCGACCTGAAATTAAAAATATTTAAAGATATTGATGAAGCCGCAAAATCCTCGGCCATCTTAGCAACCAACACTTCTTCGATCTCCATTACTAAAATCGCTTCGGTTACCCAGCGTCCCGACAAAGTGATTGGCATGCACTTTATGAACCCGGTGCCGGTGATGAAATTGGTAGAAGTAATCCGCGGCTATGCCACCAGCGATGAAACCACCAAAGTGGTGATGGAACTTTCAAAAAAATTAGAGAAAGTACCTGTTGAAGTAAATGACTATCCCGGCTTTGTGGCCAACCGCATACTCATGCCAATGATCAACGAAGCGATTTATTCCTTATACGAAGGTGTGGCAGGAGTTCATGAAATTGATACAGTGATGAAACTCGGTATGGCCCACCCCATGGGTCCGCTGCAACTGGCCGACTTCATTGGCCTCGATGTCTGCCTTTCCATTTTAAAAGTGCTGTACGATGGCTTTGGCAATCCGAAGTACGCGCCTTGCCCGTTGCTGGTGAACATGGTGCAAGCCGGGCACAAAGGTGTGAAAACGGGAAACGGGTTTTACAAGTACCAAGCGGGTAATAAAGAGTTGATGGTAGCGGAGAGATTCAGCTAATTCTGCATGGCAAAAATCGTTTCAGTATTTTTTTTCTTGTTGGCTCATCCAACAATCTTCGCACAATTAATTTCAGGAAGAATAACAACCGAAAAAAATGGCAACGGCTTAGCGTTTGCATCCATTGGTATAATTGGAACCGACTTTGGGACACTAACAAATGAAGATGGGTTTTTCAAACTTAATGTGGCCGGCCAGTCACTCAGCTCAACGCTTCGGGTGTCAATGATCGGATATAAACCTCAACGATTTTTGATAAATGACTTGGTCGGACACGAGAATATGATCAAGTTGAAAGAGAACATCACCGAGCTGAAGGAAGTAGTGATCAAAACGAAAAAGGTTAAACAAAAAACGCTTGGCGGAAAGAGCTCCTCATTTTTTACGGTTACCGGTTGGGGGCAATTTGGAAATGGCGGAGAGCGAGGCACGCTCATCACCATCAAAAAAAATATACTTGTTGAAAAAGTAAGTTTTCATATTGCGTACTTGGGTTATGACAGCGTTCTTTTGCGCCTTCACATTCGGGATGTAGTAAGCGGAGAGCCGGAAAATGAATTACTGAACGAAAACATATTGAAAGTAGCCCGATCAACAGGGTGGCATGAAATCAATTTGACAAAGTATAATCTCGCCTATGAAAAGAATATTGTTGTTACCCTCGAATGGATTAAGGCATGGGGAAAATATAAAGATGTAAGAAATAATGGACTGAAATTTTCAATAAACTGGTTCAAGGGGCCAATCTTCGCAAAGGAAGCGGGTGAATCGAAATGGATAATTTATAAAAAATGGCAACCGGGGATTTATCTTACTGTTCTCGAGTGAGTAATTAATCACCTACTTGCATGGAGGGAATAGGCGCAACATCCAACCCGCAAAACTTTCCGGCCAAAAATTTATAATGCGCGGCCGTGGCAATCATCGCGGCATTGTCGGTGCAGTATTGAAACTCAGGGATAAATATTTTCCAATTCAATTCTCGTGCAGTTAGAGCCATTGTATTTCTTAATCCCGAATTAGCGGCCACCCCTCCTGCTATGGCAATTTCTTTAATTCCGGTTTGTTGTGCAGCGAGTTTTAGTTTTTGTAAAAGCATGTTCACCAAATGCTGCTGCAAACTGGCACAAATGTCGTTCAGATTTTTCTCGACAAAGTTTTCATCTTCCTTTTTACGGTCGCGCAAGAAATAAAGAAAGGCCGTTTTAATTCCGCTGAAAGAAAAATTTAAATCAGGCATAACGGTCTGAGGAAACTTGAAGGCATTCTGATTTCCATTTTTGGCATACTGGTCAATTAGCGGTCCACCCGGGTAAGGCAAGCCCATCATCTTCGCAGCTTTATCAAATGCTTCGCCTACGGCATCGTCATGGGTTTCGCCAATGACCTGCATGTCCAGGTAATCTTTCACCAAAACGATTTGCGTATGGCCGCCACTTACGGTCAAGCATAAAAAAGGAAATTGTGGCCGAGTCTCCGCTATGAAGTGAGCAAGCACATGCCCCTCCATGTGGTTGACCTCGACCAACGGTAAATCAAGTGCCAACGCCATTCCTTTGGCGAATGAGACGCCCACGAGCAGCGAGCCCATCAGCCCAGGCCCGCGGGTAAAGGCAATAGCATTTAAATCTGTATTTTTTATACCAGCGGATTGAATGGCCTCGTTTACTACATGCCAAATGTTTTGCTGGTGGGCACGCGAGGCAAGTTCAGGCACCACGCCACCGTATTTGTGGTGCACTGCCTGAGAAGCAATGACATTATTGAGTACCTTGCCATCACGAATTACGGAAGCAGAAGTTTCATCGCACGAAGACTCTATGGCAAGGATTGTAGGATGCTGTTGCTGAACCATGAAGCTGCAAGTTATCAAAAACCGGTTGTTGTTTTGGCTCAAGAAAATTTTCTTGTACAGCACCTTCTTTGCACTCGTATTTTTTATCCTCGCCTTTTTTATCCTTCAAATCCCTCAAGTGCAGACGGCACTCATTGGCCGGTACC
>JAYVMP010000264.1:0-3767 GCA_043758895.1 Bacteroidota bacterium | reverse complement strand
TCAAATGGAGGCAGGGCAACAACAAATGAATGATCCTGCCAACCAGGCGAAAATGAAAGAATTGCAAGAAAAAATGAGTGACCCCAAAATGAAAGCCATAATGGATGCCAATCCTGCGATGAAGGCTCAAATGGAAAACATGATGAAGATGGGACAGGGTGGCGGTGGTGATATGTTGAGCAACATGATGCCTAAAGGAATGATTGTAAAAATAAAGGGAAATAATTCCCTGGTTACTATGGACGGTGGAATGATGGCCGGTGATTTCCTACATACACCAGATAAAAGTGTGCATCTCGACCGCGCCAACAAAACTTATTCGGTAATGCCTTCCGGAAATAATCAAAGTCAGACGGAGGCAATGAAACCTACTGTAACAAAGACCTCGGAGACCATGAAAATCGTTGGCTACAATTGCACCAAATATATTGTAACCATGAACGAGCACGGGCATACTATTACCACGAATATGTGGACGACAACGGAAATCAAAGACATTGATATGAAAGCCATGGCCAAGCAGCGCATGGGCCGAGGACAGTCGATGTTTTATGAAGGTGTGGAGGGTATGCCGTTGCGCATCGAATCCGGTACTCCTCAGGGGCAGATGATTATGGAAGTAACCGATTTTAAACGTGAACCGCTCAGTGCATCTGATTTTACCATTCCATCAGACTTTAAAGAAACACAGGGAATGTTTGGGGGGCCTCGTTAACAAAATTACAGGTGCTTAATAGTTGAAAATGTATTGAGACGCTTTTAAATTATTTTTGAGCCGGTGATTCATAAAGTTTCATCGGCTCTCCTTTTTGATGCTCTTCATAATAGCCGAGGATTTTCATCATGCTTTCGCTGGATTGCTCGGGGGCAAAAAGCTCTGTTGAAATTTCTCCGTCCTCGTTTCGGTAAATGAGCACGTGCTTGGGCGCTGGGATAAGGCAATGCTGAATGCCGCCATTTCCACCGAGTGATTCTTGGTAAGCCCCGGTATGAAAAAAGCCGATGAATAATTTTTCTTCATCATTGATCATGGGCAAAAATACTTCGCCCGTATGGGCCTCACTGTTGTAGTAGTCCTGGCTGTCGCAAGTAAGGCCACCAATGTTTACTTTATGATAGGGATCGTCCCACTTGTTGACAGAAAGTAAAATATATTTTTGGTTCAATCCCCACACATCGGGCAAGTGCGTGATGAACGAGCCATCGATCATATACCAAAGCTCTTTGTCGTTTTGCAATTTCTGATCCACCACTGAATAAAGGATCGCTCCACTTTCAGCTACTGTAAAACTTCCAAATTCTGTAAAAATATTGGGCACGGGCACATTATTCTTTTCACAGATCCATTTGATGTTTTCCACAATCTGTTCGATCATGTATTTGTAGTCATAATGGAAAGTCAATGATTGTTTCACTGGAAAACCCCCACCGATGTCTATTGAATCCAACGAATCGCATATTTTCTTCATTTCGCAATACTTGAAAATGAACCGGCTGAGTTCGCTCCAATAGTAGGCCGTGTCTTTGATCCCTGTGTTGATGAAAAAGTGCAGCATCTTCAGCGATGCTTTGCTGCTCGTCTGTATTTTTTCCTTGTACAGGGTGTTGATATCGCCATAGCGGATGCCGAGGCGTGAGGTGTAAAACTCAAACTTAGGTTCTTCATCTGCCGCCACACGGATTCCCACCTGGTAAGGCCGAGTTACATTTTTTTCGTAGTGGTCAATTTCACTCAGGTTATCGAGAATAGGCACGCAATTAAACCCTTCGTTCAGCAATCCGGTGATGTAGTCTTTGTATTGCGGCATCTTGAACCCATTGCACAAGATGAACGTCTCTTTCGAAATTTTTCCGCGCTCATGCAGGGTGCGCACGATCGGGATGTCGAAGGCAGATGAAGTTTCTATGTGGATGTCGTTCTTCAGTGCCTCCTCTAAAACAAAATCATAATGCGAGGATTTAGTGCAATAACAATAAGTGTATTTGCCGTTGTATTTAAACCGTTCCATGGCATTGGTAAACGCAGACTGGGCGTACCGAATGTTTTCACTGATCCGTGGCAGATAGGTGATGCGCAGTGGAGTTCCGTACTGCTTGATGATGTCCATCAGCGGCACATCGTTGAACAGCAATTCGTGCTCACGTACTTTAAATTCCCGTTGGGGAAACTCAAAAGTTTGCTCAATCAGATCACGGTAACTCTTCATTATTTCCGTTAAAAGGTTAGTGGTTATTAGTCAATCGCATTGCCCGTTAACGGTAAACAATTCAATGTCGTTTCTTTAATCTCCTCTGACATCCTCTCTTGTGGAGAGGAACGAGGTGAGGTCATCAAAAATGGCTTAAGGAAACGACATGGGTAAACAATTAACTATTAACTAAGCCGCAATATTCTAATAAATTTGCCATCTTTGCAAAGGATACGCATTAATGGCCAGTCGCTTTTTTTTCAGGATTTTCATCATCGCCCACGCGCTGCCCGACTTCTAAGTTGCGGGCAGTCCTGTCTGTTTTTTTCTTGTCTTATCATCTTGTTTATATAATGTTTAATAGAATTTGTTGTGAAAGAGATTAAAATTATAGAAGTAAAGTCCGAAATCGGTGCCGGAACACGCGGTGCAAGCTTGGGCGTAGAGGCCATGAAGATCGCCAGCCTTGATTTAAAGTCGGACTTATTCAGAAAATATGATTCCATTGAAGTAGAGAATGTAAATGAACTACTTTTTGATGGTGCCGAACATGCTTACGCAAAATTTATTGACGGTGTGCTCGTGATGGAAGAACGCGTTTGCCTCGAAGTTTACGAGCAGTTGTTCGATGACTTTTTTCCGTTGATCATGGCGGGCGATCATTCTACTGCTTACGGCACTATTGCTGGGATAAAAAAGGCGTATCCCAAAAAGCGCTTGGGTGTGATCTGGATTGATGCCCATGCCGACCTGCATACACCCTTCACTACTCCATCGGGCAACATGCACGGCATGCCCATGGCGATGGCATTTGGAATCGACAACCTGGAAAGCAAAGTGAATGACCCGCGCGGTGCAACCCTAGATTATTGGGAGCAAATTAAAAACGTAGGTATTCCCGGCCCCAAGATCAACCCTGAAGATTTGGTGTACATAGCCGTGCGCGACCTGGAGAAAGCAGAGAATTATTTCATTAATAAGTTCAACATCAATTTTATCGAAGTGGAAGACGTGAAAAAGAAGGGTGCAGATGAAATGGGGCAGCGTGCCCTCAACATGCTCGGCCATTGCGACCTCCTTTATGTTTCGTTTGATGTGGACAGTATCGACAGCCGGTTCTCTACCGGTACCGGAACACCCGTACCGAACGGGCTAACCGTGGAAGAAGCCAAAATCCTTAACGCGGAGCTTTGCAAAGACCCACGTGTGTGTGCTTACGAAATCGTTGAAATAAACCCTACCCTTGATACCGAAAACCGGATGGCTGAAAGTGCGTTTGAAATTTTGGAAGCATCTGCCAAATCCATAGAAACAAGACCGGTATTGGCAGAGTGAGTGCAAAAGACCGAATGGGCTTTGAAACCTAATAAAGTCTAACTCGGCATCTCTAAAAATTCCACGTACGCTTCTCTTTTGCCTGCGGGGATGAACCCATGCCGTAGGGGAGAAGGGTGAGGGATTGAGGTAGCCAAAGCATTATTTTTAGACATGCCACTATTATTTTAATAATTTTAAGAATGAAAAATAGATTGACAATAAAGTTTAGCTTTTCAAAATGGTGGCTGACTGCTTTATTGA
>JAYVMP010000263.1:0-3554 GCA_043758895.1 Bacteroidota bacterium | reverse complement strand
TACACTAAAAGAATTTTTTAAAACAATCTACAGCTTTAACAATTAAACTATGACAACTTCAACAAAACCATCTCAAGTGCTGAACATTGCGCTTTGGGTTGCACAGCTTGCCCTGGCAGGTATGTTCCTCATGGCGGGAATCATGAAGTCAACAAAATCAATTGAGGAGTTGGCCGTCATGCTTCCGTGGGTAAAAGATTTTTCGATCACAACAGTTCGGTTTATTGGCATTTCTGAATTTATGGGAGGGTTGGGATTATTACTCCCTTCTCTTTTTAAGATCAAACCAGTATTAACTCCCGTTGCGGCCATTGGGCTTGTTGTAGTAATGATTTTGGCTGCTGTATACCATGGATCAAAGGGGGAATTTTCAGCCATTGGATTTAATGCGGCACTAATTGTTGTGGCTCTGTTCATCGCTTGGGGCAGGTATTCGAAGGCTCCAATAATTGCTGAATCTCATCAATCATGAAGATCAATCACTGTGCAGTTTACGCTTTAAAGAAAATCGAAGCGAACTTGCCCAAAGTAGATTTAGATGAAGAAGAATCTCACAAGCTTAAGTCACTTGGTATGTTTTTTTTATTGGCAGTGGTGGTCACTTTCTTAAACAGAATTGGGAGGTGAATAACCGGAAGACATATCTCATAGGCACCGGGCTCTTTGGGCTCAAGTTCAAGGCGAAACGACAGTGATGGTTATTATTACTGCGTGTTGGATAAAGCGTGTTGCAAGTCTGCTGCCCATATTCTATTTGGTGACTTTGAACAGCAATACTACTTTCTTTTTTTCCCACGCGATTTGAAGTTCACCGTCTTCGCCTTTTGCCTCGATGCTATACAGTAATCGCTCCTGGTGTTTGGAATCAGATGGCTTCACTTCTATTCTAAGAACATCGTCTTTAACATTGTACTCATCCGCAAGGTGCTGCTGCCAGTTTTTGTTGACGATGATCGTCCATTTGTCATTGTTGGGGATAGTGAAAATGGCGTATTTACCAGCCGGGATTGTCTTGCCGTTGATAACAATATCTTTATTGAATTCCCACGAAGTGGCGGAATGAGCGCCCGTCACCCAAACTTCACCATAAGGTACTAAGCCGCCCCAGATCGTTCTTCCACGAGCAGCAGGAGCATGATACTTAATCATCATGTGAGCTTCTCCAATTTGGGTGTGAACTTCTTTGGGAATACTTTTCTTCAGCGTGTCAGCTGGAGCATCGGCTTGCTTGTGTTCGTGTTGGGCAAGCGCGGAAAAGCTGATGAGAGAAAGCAGTGTAAGAATTATTTGTTTCATTTTTATTTTTATTTTCATAAGGTCACAAATGCTGTTTTAATAACTTTCTCTTTGTCATCCGTCCAAGCGAAAATCAATTGATTACCCGACTTGGTGAGTTGAGGAATCCACTTGAGCGTGCCTCGGATGACGATGCAATTACAACTGAGGTCTCCTTTCCCTTTCCGGTGACCTTCGCACCTTTTATGACTGTACCCTCCATCCATGTCACAAAAGTGCTTTCATCATCGAGCATGACAATATCAACGCGGCCAATGGCTTCGCCTTCATTAATCCTAATCGGCTGGCCAAATGTTTCACCGCCATCATTGGAAAAAATTACATTTACTTGCGACTTGCCATTTGGAACGGAGAACCACGCAACAGCAAGTTTGTTTCCGCTTGAGACCACGCGCGGTCCGTTCACAGGGCAACCGGCAATTTTCCATTTGTCATCGTAAACCGATTTTGGTTTCGTCCACTCACCATTCACGTATCGCACAATAGCCATGTCCCTGATCTCTTCATCGGATCGGTCGCGATAGACTACCACCGGACCGTTGTTTGTCAAGGCAGCGCTCGTCTGACAACAATCGCAAGTGCGGTTATCCAGTTCCCATTCGTTCAGTTTCTTGCCCTCTTTGTCTATCATGGCTGCACGCAAACTCATTTGGCCGTGATGATCTCCGTGTCCTTCGTGATTTTCCATACCCTCCATTGCCGTATTCCTTCCGTCAAGCCAAGCCACAAAAAAATTTTCGCCATGAGGCAACAGCGAAACAAATCCATGTTCCGCCAGTTTACCATCGTCATGAAGAATGGCAGCCTTAGACCATGAACTTCCTCCATCGGCTGATGATGTGAACTTAATGTCATAAGTATATGTGCCATCGCCACTTTTGTCGAGGTAATGGGCAATGAATTGATTTCCGCTCGCGGCTATCATGGGATAGTCGGCCCAGTTCACAAACCATGTGCTTCCAGAATCGATCAACGTTGGTGCTGACCAATTGCTTCCATTGAGCTTCGAAAATTTGAATTCGCTCTTTTTTTCATGCCTTTCAATCCATGACAAGTAAGTGACTCCATCGTTATCAGTGAATAAATAGGGTTCACCACTTGAGGAGCCCGCTGGAGAATTGAGGGTGCTTACTTGAAGCGCCTCCTCTTTTTTAGGACTGCACGCTGCGACAATCAGTATTGCAGCCAGTAACGTTATTCGGTTAGTCATTTTTATTTATGATTTTAGTTAACAGTTCAATGTTGGCGGGAGCATCCCATTCGCGCGAGCCCGTCTCTGAAAAGACTAATTCACCTTTGGGATCGATGACGTAGGTAGTAGGTAATGCGGGAATGCCGAGTTCTTCCATGTTTTGTAATTGTACATAGTGGAGATCGAGTTTTCGTTTAGCGATGAAACTTTGGATTTGTTCCACAGTCTCATTCGAAGCAACGAGAAATTCAATATTGCTTTCCTTCAATTTGTTTTTAGCCCGCTCAATGGAAGGCATCTCTTTGACGCACGGCCCACACCAGGTTGCCCACAAGTTGATAAAAACTGCTTTGTCTTTGTATTGACGAAGGTCTATCGCGTGGCCATCCAATTCAAGAAGTTGGATTTTGTCGGTGATTGGCTCAACATGTTCCTGATTGCTTTGCTTTTGACTGCAACTTACTGCCATCAGCAGTAGCAATAAGGATAGCTTTAATGTATTGCTTAGATGGGTCATAAAATGGTTTGCGAAATTTTTTGAAAACTGCAAAACAAAAACTCTTGTGGTTTGCTGGAGGGAGTAAGATGTGTTTCTTCAATGCACTTGATGCGTTTGAACTTTTTCTCCAGCAGGGATGACATGGTAGCAGCCGTGTACTGTTTTATTTCCAAGCCACTGCATTTGGTTGGACCTTTATCGGAAAAGGTGCCCAAAACTAGGTGACCATTTGCCTTAACAGATTCTGCTACAATCGAAACATAGTTGACGATCTGGGTGTTAGTGGTGAGGAAGTGAAAGGCAGCCCGGTCATGCCAAAAGTCAAATTGAACATCAGATTTAAAATCAGTCACATCCGAAACAATCCATCGAACACGCTGTGCTTTGCCGCCCAATCTCAATTTTGCACGTTCAATTGCCTTGGGTGAAATATCCAGCACGTATAGGTTTGAGTATCCCAATTCAATCAGCGCATCTACAAAGTGACTATCACCTCCACCAATATCAATAATGCTTGCATCTTTAGGCAGGTTAAACAGTTGTATGAACTCAATAGAAGTTTTTGGG
>JAYVMP010000262.1:0-3033 GCA_043758895.1 Bacteroidota bacterium | reverse complement strand
AAGATGAGGAACGCCCTGCGCTTCGACATGTGGTGCATCATTTACAATGTATGCAGGGCATCGTTCTTGTTAAAACAAAAACAACAATTGGTGGGATAGGTGTGCCCGGTTGGTAAAAAGCCAACTGTAAACGAACAAAAAACTTCAGATGAAAGGAACAGCAACCAACAAAATCACCTGCACCCAACCAAAAAAAATCAAAAAAAAGAAAATGAAAATTTAGAAACGGGTTTTTCAAAGCTCTCTTTAAATGGCTACCTAGGAATCAAAATCAATTCCGTCTGCCTGCCATCAATGTACCGAAAACCACTTTCGTCAAAATAACCATCTTCTTCCAGCATGATCTTAATGTCTTTCTTCCATTCGGTGAGCGGGACCGTTGCATTTAACTCAATGGAGTAAGCGGTATTATTGTGCATGGGATATTCGCCAGTGAACGGCACACCGCTCTGCATATCCCACATACCGATGGTGGTTCCCGCTGCGTGACCGTGATAGCCGATCGGATGCGTGTAGATGGAAGGTGTGATGCCCTGGTCGATGGCTTGCTTGCGCGAATCGGCCAGAATTTGGTTTCCGGTTTTTCCTATTTTAAAATTTCCCGTGAGGATATCTTGTAATTTGTTCCCTTTCGCGAAAGCATTTTTTAGAAAATCAGGTGCACCGGTCTCACTCGCTTTTAAAACATACGCATGCTGCTGTGTATCGGTGTTCAATCGCAAATAAGTGATTCCAAAATCAACATGAAGCAAATCCCCAGGCATAATCACCATGGACTCAGCAGCTCCCGCGCGCTGAATTTCCACCGATGGATGAAACCAGGTATCCAATTTCAATTCTTTTATTTTTTCACGATACCACCACACCACTTCTTCTGTTGTTGTCACTCCGGGTTGAATAACTCGGTCCGAAAAACCTTCGGCAATAATTTCATGAGCGATGCGGCAGATCTGCTGGTAGATGGTCATTTCCTTTTCAGAGCGAGTCTCCAGCCAACTCACTGCAAGTTTTTCAGCCGAAACCACTCGCGATTGAAAAGGGTTTGATAAAACTTTAAATAGCTGATCGTAATCATTCGCTGAGATTCCATCGGCATGGCCATAGCTGGGGGCTTTGTTTACACCAATTTTTTTTGGATTTCTTTCTTCAATAATTTTTGCAAGCTGTTTCCATTGATCCGGCTGGTGATCGGGATCCCACGCCCGCTTGAAAGTTTTGCCAACATCATAGCGAGCCACCGCGAGGTACTCCACATCGTTGTCAGCTCCTTTGTCAAACATCACCAACATGGTAGTTCTGCGCGAAGCCATCCACGTGGCGGGCAGCATCGTTTTGATCACCGGGTCTTCGTTGTACTCGCGTGAGATAATCACCCACATATCCAAACCTTCTCGCCTCATTAGTTTAGGTAAGATGTTTTTAAGGCGGTCATCCAGCAAGTCATCAATCACTGTAGCCTGATCGTGCTGTGAAAGAATGAGTGGATATTGGGCGTGAAGGCTACCCTGCTGGTCACGCTGGGCTTTCGCTAAATGAAAGGAGAGAATTAGTGCTAAGGGAATTGAAAATTTAATGTTCATGTGTTACTGTTTATTTTTTTATGGTCACATGGAATGGCCGGGAGTAGCAAATCTTAATGGCCATTTCCTATTTGGTTTATTGTCTCTGAATTAGTTATCATTTTATTTGATCAGGCACCGTTCATTCTTCAAAAGCTCATTCGCATTGGTAACTTCAATCGTTGACTTGGCATCGTCCATTTCTTCACGGACTTTTTCTTTGATCGCGCGCACGTGCATGGCTTCGATGAAACGTTTGATCTCTTCTTCGTTTTCTAAAATTAATTTTGGCACTTGCATGGGTTTGCTGTCATCGCCTTTGGCCACCATAGTGAAAAAGCATGAGTTGGTGTGTTTGATCTCTCCGGTTTTTACATTTTCAGACTCTACGCGGATGCCAACGATCAGGGAGGTGCGGCCTACGTAATTGACTGAAGCCTTGAGTGAAACCAGTTCGCCAACCTCCACCGGCTGTAAGAATTCTACCCTGTCCACCGACACGGTGACGCAGTAAGTGCCCGCATGTTTGCTGGAACAAGCGTATGCCACCTTATCCATCATGGAAAGCAAAATGCCTCCGTGGATTTTACCGCCAAAGTTGGCGTAGGACGGAATCATCAGTTCAGTGATCGTAGTCTGTGAATCTTTGACCGCTTTGGCATCCATGCGTTTTGAAATTTCACAAAAGATAAGAAAGAAAATTTAATCGCTGATAGTATCGTTGATCGAGATTCAATGTCGTTTCCTTAAGCTCCTCTGACATCCTCTCCTGTGGAGAAGAGCGAGGTGAGGTCATCAAAAATAGCTTAAGGAAACGACATTGGATCTATATTCGAAATTGTTGGTCGTTGGTTTCGGCAAGGGTCAGCAACGGAAAGCCACAGCAGCGGGCAGGTTGCCGGGGTAAGGACTTGTAGTGGATAGCCGGTGGCCTTGCGCCTCGCAAGGCTATGAAAAAAAAGTCAAAATTAGTTTACCGTTTCAATTTTTTACTCATCCAATGAAAGCGCAGCACCATAGCGGAAGCGGTAAGGGTAAGGCCGATCAGCAGCCCCAGCCAGATTCCGATCGCGCCCCAGTTAAATTTGAACGCGAGCAGGTAACCCAATGGAAGGCCAATGATCCAATACGCCATGAAAATAAAAACCGAAGGGATTTTCACATCGCGCAAACCACGCAGTGCGCCTATGCAAACCACCTGCACACCATCACTGAGTTGAAAAAAGCCAGCAATGATCAGCAGTGGTGCAGCAATGGCGATCACTTCGGGGTCGTTGACATACAGCGTGGGCAAAAAATTCCTGCCTCCCACGAAAAGCAATCCCCACAAAAACATAATAACCATCGCCAACGAAAGCAAAACAAACGCCACGGTGCGCAGTGTAGCAAAATCTTTCTTGCCCAGTTCATTGCTTACGCGAATGGTGGCCGCTGCCGCTAACCCTGACGTAGTCATGTAACTGATGGTGGCGAG
>JAYVMP010000261.1:0-5646 GCA_043758895.1 Bacteroidota bacterium | reverse complement strand
GAAGGAAAATCCTTTTGAACAATGTTTATGCATTAGAAGAAGATGACTATGGGCGCATTTGGATTGGAACGGCAGGCGGGATTAATGTATGGGATGAGTCCCAAAAAAAAATGTATGCCATTACCGTCAATCCCACCAACGGTTTAATCACCAACTACATTGCCAAATTTACAAAGGGCACGGACGGGTCCTTTTGGGTGAGTGCCTGGGAAGGTGGATTATTCAAAATCATCGGGAATTTAGAGAATATTAATTCTCTTCATTTTGAATTAGTGGGTGATTTTGGCTCTGAAAAAAATGTATCGGGTGGAAATGCCATTTGGACAGTTAATTATAACGAGCTTTTCCGCATTGACCTTAACACCTATCAGAGCAATCGCATTCAATCCTTTAATGCCGTCTCAAACAAGAAAAGTATCAACTGCCTCTACTTCTCTAAAAGGGGAAGCTTATGGGCAGGGGTTCCAAACGGGCTAATTGAATACAGGCCTCAAACCGACACCACGCTCTTTCACCCTTTGGTTATTGGCAATGACGCAATCTTGGCAAGCCTCACCGAGGATGATCATGGCAATATCTGGGGGGCGGCAGGAGGCTTTATATTAAAATATCATATCGCGTCTCGGCAAATTGAAATATTTCCATTGGAAAAAGATGCCCCTCTTAAAAGCTTTTTTGACGGATGCTTTACCAAAACAACTACCGGAGATATTCTTTTCGGGGGGGATAATGGGTATATCAGCATTTCCTCCGCTGTAAAACCGGAACATTTTAAACCTCATGTGCTCATCACCTTATTGGAGATTAATAACAAGAAAATTAATACCGGTGAAACGATCAACGATGAGATTATACTTCCGCTTGATATTGCTTTTGTTCATGACATCACCCTCGACTATTCCAACAGGTCGATTGCCCTAGAGTTTTCGGCACTGCATTATTGGCAACCCGAAATGAACAAATACAGCTACAAGCTAGAAGGCTTTGATAAACAATGGAGCTATGTTTCAGGATCTAAAAATTCTGTTGTCTATTCAAACCTTTCACCAGGAACATACCGGTTAATTGTAAAAGGCACAAATAATTATGGGGTATGGAGCGACTCAGATGCAGCACTCACCATTACCGTTAGGCCACCATTATTCTTAAGCAAGACTTTCATTTTTTTGTATTTCATTTTGGCCATACTGCTAATTTTGATCGCCTTGCGTTTTTATTCATCGAGGCTGCATCTCAGAAATGAAATGAAATTAATCCGCATGGAAAGGGGGCATTCGGAAGAGATTGATTCCATGAAACAGCAATTTTTTACAAATATCTCTCATGAACTGCGCACTCCTATCAGCCTCATCCTTCCCTCCCTTCAGCAAGTTTTAAAGCATGCAACCCTGAACAAAGAGGATCAGAGTTTAATTCAGCTGGCTGAGAAAAATTCCACTAGGTTACTACGGGTGGTCAATCAAATTTTGGATTACCGAAAACTGGAAAATGATAGTTTGGAACTCAAGATAACTTCCCTGGAACTTGTGCGCTTTTGCCGGGATATCTCCTCCCTGTTTTCTGATAAGGCCACTCGAAATCAAATTGCGTTTTCTTTTCACACGGAAGTGGAAACTTGCAACGTGTGGGTGGATGCCGATAAGATCGAAACTATAGTTTATAATTTATTATCCAATGCATTCAAATTTACGCCCTCCGAAGGTTCCATTGAGTTAAGTATTATAAAGCATCCTGCCGATAAGGATTTTGTAAAAAGTGCTATTGAGATCAGGGTAACTGATACCGGAATTGGAATAGCCCCAGAAGACCTGCCGAAAATATTCGACCGGTTTTTCCAAACCGAGAAGGGAAAAAAAATCGATACCGGTTCTGGTATTGGGCTTACCATGGTGGCGGAATATACCAAACTCCATCACGGAAAAGTTACCGTAGAAAGCCGCCCCGAAAAAGGCTCCTGCTTTACGGTGATACTTCCGATGGGCACGGCTCATTTCCCCATCGATACCGACCAGCAGACTGAGTCGCTAAACCTCTTGGTCACGAAGGCCAGCAACCCTGACAACGAAAATTCAAATTCGTATGTGTACGATCTCGATTCCGATAAGCCGCTTGTACTCCTAGTTGAAGACAACACAGACATGATCGACTTTCTTCGCATCAACTTAAAAGGCCACTACCATTTAATTATTTCCAACAATGGAGACGAGGCATTACGCAAAACAAATAGCATCCTTCCCGAAGTCATTATCAGTGATATCATGATGCCTGTGATGGATGGCATGACCCTCTGCAAAAAGATCAAAGAAAACCCAAGAACATCACACATAGGAATTATTCTGCTTACCGCAAAAGACCTCGTCTCTCAAAAGATTGAAGGCATCCGCGTTGGTGCCGATGCCTACTTGACAAAGCCTTTTGATGTGGAGTTGCTCATCGCAACAATTGATCACCTGATGAAGCGCAAACTGGAGCTTTCCAGCTATTTTAAATCAGAAATATTAACCCACCCAGAGTTTCAAACCATAAAAGAAAATGTGGACGATAAGTTTGTCAAAAAAGTGGCCAACATCATTGAAGCCAATATTTCCAATACAGAATTTAATGTTGAAATCCTGAGTAAAGAAATCGGGATGAGCTCCACCCACCTTTACCGAAAATTAAAATCATTGACTCATTTTTCGGCAAAGGACATCATTAAGAAATACAGGCTAAAGAAAGCATCCCTTCTTCTAAAAAACAATGAAGGAAACATTTCAGAGATCATGTATGAAGTTGGGTTCTCTAATCTATCTTACTTCGCAAAATGTTTCAAATCAGAATTTGGTTTGTCACCGAAAGACTATCAACAAAAGATGGGCAGGGGAACTCGGGAAATCGACATGGATTTAAATCTTTAAAGAATTTGAACCGATTGGTGAGCCCCATTGAGTATCATTGATTTTAACTTTGGAAAGCAGCTCAATTGTACTAATAAATTGCCAAAATTATCGGAGCCTCACTGGCCAAATCTCAAAAAAACATCTTCCAAATAGTCATAAAAAAATACCAAAACATTCGTTTGAAAAAAAGTCTGTATATTTAGTAGTTTATAATTCCGCTCGAATGAAATCCACCCAAGTTACTATCAAAGATATTGGCCGCGAACTGGGCATCTCTCCTTCCACCGTTTCACGCGCATTAAAAGATCACCCTGACATCAGCGTTGAAACGAAAAAAGCAGTGAATGAACTGGCTGAAAAACTGAACTACCAGCCCAATATTGTAGCCCTCAACCTGCGCCAGCAAAAAACCAACACCATTGGCGTGATCATTCCCGAGATTGTGCACTTCTTTTTTTCAACGATTATCAGTGGCATCGAAGACATTGCCTACCAGGCTGGCTACAATGTGATCCTCGCCCAATCCAACGAATCCTACCAGCGCGAAGTAACCGACATGAAAGCCCTGTTCAACAGCCGGGTGGACGGCATGTTGCTTTCCCTTTCGCGCGAAACAACTAATTTCGATCACATCGAGTCCATTATTTCCAAAGGAGTGCCCATTGTTTTCTATGATCGGATGTACCACAGTCCCACTTCCAGCAAAGTCATTGTGGACGATTATGCCGGTGCAAAAGAGGCGGTGCTCCACATGGTGGACCAAGGGTGCAAGCGTATTGCCCATTTGATGGCCGCGCCCAACCTCATCATCAGCATCGACCGGCTGAAAGGATACGAAGATGCCCTCGTGGAAAGCAAAATGAAAGTAAACAAAGACTGGATCGTAGAATGCTACTCCGGTACATTTGAAGAAGGCAAGCGGGCGACCAAAAAATTATTGTCGCTCGCCAACCCTCCCGATGCCATCTTTGCCAACAATGACCCCATGGCAATGGGTGCCATGATGTCCATTAAGGAAAAAGGGCTTAAAATACCACAAGATATTGCCATTGTTGGATTCAGCAATTGGTTCTTTGGCGAAGTGATGGACCCTTCACTCACCAGTGTGGACCAGCCCGGTTTTGAAATGGGCCAAGAAGCCGCCCGGATGTTGATCAAACAAATTGAATCTAAGGGCAAAAGCGAACCCATTTTGGAAACCAAAATCCTTAAAACGAAATTAATTATCCGCGATTCTTCTCGCAAAAAGGATTTCAAGAAGTAAACTATCATAAAAAGCAGGGCGCAATCGTTTGCTGATTTTTTTAGTTATTTTTTTAGGTTTAGTGGTGCTAAATCCACGTACTTGAAGGTCTACTAACTGTTCAGTCACTATGCCCTTCAAACCTGCAAACAGCAAACGTCTTGGTAACATACAACAACAAATTCAAACCGGTGAGCCAGAACTCTCCCTGCCCACTACGTTCGGTAAAATAAAAGTTGTTGTCTATTCTGCCAACGTTTTGCGCATCACAATTATACAAGAAGAGGAATTTGAAAATTTCTCCTATTCAGTAATCACCGCGCCCAAGAGCGAAAAAATAAACGTTCAGGATTCCGATTTTCAGGTCACCTTAAGAACGGATGCGGTTCAACTCGTTATCGAAAAGCAGCCCGCCCGCCTTTCCTTTCAAACCCTGGAGGGGCAAGTGGTCAATGAAGATGATGTACTCGGGGCCTCGTGGATTGGTGAACAAGTTACGCAATACAAAAAACTGCAGGAAGGCGAGCGTTTTCTAGGGCTCGGAGAAAAGACGGGCAACCTCGACAGGCGCGGATCAGGCTACCAAAACTGGAACACCGATGCCTACGCCTATCATTCAGGAACTGACCCACTCTATTCTTCCATCCCCTTTTATATTGGAGTCCATCACGGGCTTTGCTACGGGATTTTTTTTGACAACACCCACAAGACCTTCTTCAACTTTGGCGCATCCAACCATCGCTTTGCGAGCTTCGCTTCCGATGCCGGGGAACTCAATTATTATTTCATTTACGGGAATTCCGTCCAAGAGGTAATCCAAAATTATACCTGGCTTACGGGCCGCATGGAATTGCCGCCCCGTTGGAGTGTCGGCTACCAACAATGCCGCTACAGTTATTATCCCGACAAGGAAGTGCTGAACCTGGCCCGCACCTTCCGCGAAAAAGAAATTCCCGCGGATGCCATCGTGCTGGACATCCATTACATGGACAAGTACAAAATTTTTTCGTGGGACAGGACAAAATTTTCAGATCCAAAAGCGATGATCGATGCGCTGAAGCAAGCCGGCTTTCACATCGTGATCATGTGCGATCCAGGTATCAAAGCCGAGCAAGGATATGAAGCGTATGAGGATGGCGTGAGCAAAGACGTTTTTTTAAAATACCCCGATGGCGAAAATTATAGCGGTCAGGTTTGGCCAGGCTGGTGCCACTTCCCCGACTTCACTAATCCCAAAACCAGAAATTGGTGGGGAGAAAAATTTAAAGACTATGTTGCTCTCGGTGTAGAAGGTTTTTGGAACGACATGAACGAAATCGCCACCTGGGGAAATGCCTTGCCCGAAAATATTGAGTTCGATTTTGAAGGAAACAAAGCCACCACCCGAAGGGGAAGAAATGTTTTTGGTTTTCAGATGGCGCGAAGCACCTACGAGGGAACCAAAAAATTAATGAACGGAAAACGTCCGTTTAATCTAACACGCTCCGGCTTTGCGGGCATCCAGCGTTATTCCGCCTTGTGGAC
>JAYVMP010000260.1:0-24668 GCA_043758895.1 Bacteroidota bacterium | reverse complement strand
TGCAAAGAGACATTTTAAGAAAGATGACAAGTATTTCATAGAAAATGTAAATATTTTAAAATCAATCATTGAGTTTGCAAAAAATAAAGGAGTAAAAGTATTTTTTTATACGCCACCAGCTTATCACACCTATACTGAGAATTTAGATAGCATACAACTAAATCAAACGATTAACACTTTGATTAATATTTCTAGTAAATACGACAATGTAAAATACCATAATTTTCTTTTAGACTCGTCATTTTCAGAAATAGATTTTTTTGACGCAGACCATCTGGACGAAATTGGAGCTAAAAAATTTACAAGCAAACTTGACACTTTAATAAATCAAAATAAACAAAGCACATGGCGGTAACAAAGGCTATATGCAATAAGGGCTTCAGTGGTAATTCAAGCATTCTGCCCTGCTCAAACTTTGGTGTAGGTGGACAGGGAAGTAGCCCGCAATCCCTTACTGCATATAGCCTCAACCGTTATGCGCAACCTTAAACGACCGACAGCGCTAACATAAAACGACATAGAAAAATGGAAAATTTAGACAGAAAAAAACATTGGGAAAACATCTATCAGACCAAAAACTTGAAAGACGTAAGTTGGTATCAACCTACTCCGACAACTTCGCTTGACTTTTTAAAACAGTTCAACATTTCGACAACTGCAAAAATCATTGACATTGGTGGTGGCGACAGTTTTTTAGTTGACCACTTACTTGACTTGGGTTACACAGACCTTACTGTTCTTGACATTTCAGCTTCTTCACTTGACAGGGCAAAGCAACGACTTGGCGACTGGGCGACAAAAGTAAAATGGATAGTAGCAGACGCAGCGACTTTCAAACCGACCGAACAATACGACTTCTGGCACGACCGAGCAGCATTTCACTTTTTGACACAAGAACAAGAAATAACAAACTACATTGACACTATTCAAAAAAGCATTAAACCGACAGGTGTTTTGGTTATCGGGACATTTTCCGAACAAGGACCAAAAAAATGCAGCGGAATTGAAATCAAACAATATTCAGAAACGACAATGACCAACCGACTGAAAAAGTTTTTTGAAAAAGTAAAGTGTATAACTGTTGACCACCTAACACCTTTCGACACAATTCAGAATTTTATTTTTTGTAGTTTCAAAAAATTACAAGTGACAAATGGCAATTATTAAATCACTTTCAGTATTTTTTCTTGCAGGATTTGTGAAATTGGTGGTGGTTATCCTGTGTGGCTTTGGTTAAAGGAAGGCAAACCACTTTGATATGGGCTTTTAGGAGGATTTATTTTGGCTCTTTATGGTGTTGTAGCTACTTTACAGGCAGCAAATTTTGCTAGGGTTTTGTAAAAATCGCCACCCTCGCCAAGCTGCAAACAGATAAGGGAAATAATAAGAGCGGACTAATGCAAATTAAAATTTTATTGAAGCGGGTCTGCAGTGCGATAATCAGTTTTCGACAAGCTCAAACTGATAACCGTGGTCGTTTTAACTTGGAACGACACTTAATAAATACTTGGTTATTTCTTTTTGGCCTGATATTGAATACGGGTTGTCAAAACGAGAAATCAACATTGTTCACTCATTTGCCCTGGAGTAAAACGGGGATCACATTCAATAACCTGCTCAAAGAAGATGATCCTGAGTTTAGCATTTTAAACTACCCTTATTTCTACAATGGAGGCGGAGTTGCAGTGGGGGATTTGAACAATGACGGTAGGCCAGATCTAGTTTTTGCCGGGAACATGGTAAAGAATGGACTTTTCTTAAACAAAGGCAACTTTGAGTTTGAAGACATCGCACAAAAATCCGGCATAGACGAAAAGAGGGGATGGTGCACTGGCGTCACCATGGTTGACATCAATGCGGACGGCTGGTTAGATATTTATATCTGCCGGTCCGGGTTACCAAAGTCAGAGGACAGAAAAAACCTGTTATACATCAACAACGGTGATCTTACTTTTAAAGAAAGCGCCAACGAATATGGCCTTGATGATTCAGGGTACTCTACCCAGGCTTCCTTTTTTGATTATGACAAAGATGGTGATTTGGATATGTTCTTGATTAATCAATCGGACCCAAAATATTCCCGTGGTAATTTGGACTATATTCAAAATCGATTTCAACAGAGTGACAGTGCATTAGCCAATAAACTTTATCGCAACGATAATGGACATTTCAAGAATGTATCGAAGCAAGCTGGGATATCTTCCGGTATTTTTACCTATAGTCTCGGCTTGAGCACCGCAGACATCAACCAAGACGGCTGGCCGGATGTTTATGTTGGCAATGATTTTGAAGAAGCCGATTATTTGTACATCAATAATCGGGATGGAACTTTTACCGATGAATTGGCTAAGCGAATGGATCATACATCACTTTTTTCAATGGGAGTGGATGTAGCTGATTTCAACAATGACCTGCTGCCCGATCTGGTGCAAATGGATATGCTGCCGGATGGAAATTATGCGCAGAAGATGCATTTGGCGGGTGACAATTATACCCGTTACACACAGCAGTTTAAAAAGGGTATGTTTCCCCAATACATGAAAAACTCGCTTCAAAAAAATAATGGCGATGGCACTTTCAGCGAAATTGGTCAGTTGGCCGGAATGTCAAACACCGATTGGAGTTGGTCACCTTTATTTGCTGATTTTGATAATGACGGGCGCAAGGACTTATTTATTTCCAATGGCTACCAGCGTGACAATACGGATATGCAGTTTGTTGTGTATGCAATGGACATGTCGCAGCATATTCAAAATGGAGGAAAAGCTCCTTCTATTCAAGAGTATATTTCGCACATGCCTGGCATTGCCCTCCCCAATTATATTTATAGAAATGAAGGCGGGAGTCATTTTTCAAATAAAGTAAAAGAATGGGGCTTTGATTTTCCAACTTTCTCCCACGGGGCTGCGTATGCCGATCTTGACAATGACGGTGATCTGGATATTGTAATTAACAATACTGGAGAAAGTGCCAGTATCTATAAAAACAACAGCGATAAGTTATTGAAGAACAATTTTCTAAAAATAAAATTGCAAGGTGATTCCTTAAATGGTAACGGTATTGGAGCAAAAATTTATGCCTATGCGGGTGCGGATAAATTTTACCTTGAGCAAAATCCAGTGCGAGGGTATCAATCCTCCTCGGATGTTATGCTGCATATTGGCTTAGGAAATTATCTGATAATTGATTCGCTTAGAGTTGTTTGGCCTGGAACGTCAAGTCAGGTATTGAAGAATATAAAAGCAAATCAAACACTTCCGTTGAATATTCAGGAGGCAACGCCCTACGATATACCAAAAGGATTGGATTTTCAATTGTTTAAAGAAGTGAAGCCCCTTGACTTCTTTCATCAGGAAAATGAAACCAATGATTTTGCCACGCAATTTTTGTTACCTCATTCATTTTCTCACGCTGGCCCCTGTATGGCAAGTGGTGACGTGAATGGCGATGGATTGCAAGATGTTTTTATGAGTGGTGGAAAGGGGCAATCCTGCGCTATTTTTCTGCAGTTAAAAGATCAGACGTTCCAAAAATCAAAAAATCCCGCTTTTGAAATGGATGCGTTAAGCAAAACGGCAGACGCTATTTTTTTTGATGCCGATGGTGATAAAGACCTTGACTTGTATGCCGTCAGTGGCGGCTATGAGTTGGAGGAAAATTCGCCCATGCTGCAAGACCGGCTTTACATGAATGATGGGAAAGGTTTCTTTACAAAATCAGTGGGGCGATTGGAGCAGAATTATACAAATAAAAAATGCGTCAGGCCGGTTGACTTCGATAAAGATGGTGACCTTGATTTATTTGTCGGTGGGAGTGTGGTGCCTGGAAAATTCCCTTTCGCTTCACCAAGCAAAATTTATTTCAATGACGGGAAAGGACATTTATCTTCCATAAAACCTGCGAACGCACAACTCGGAATAGTAAATGATGCGTTATGGCTTGACCTTGACAATGACGGAAGGAAGGATTTGATTGTGGTCAGTGAATGGATGCCATTAAGAGCCTACCGAGCTGAGGGTGCTTTGTTTAAGGATGTCACCAGTCAGTGGTTTCCTTTTGCGAGCAGTGGTTGGTGGAATTGCATTGCTCAAGGCGATTTTGACCATGACGGTGATATGGACTTGGTGGTCGGAAATAATGGACTTAACTCGCAGTTGCATGTGGATGATAATCACCTGATGCGATTGTACTATTCTGATTTGGACGGTAATGGTTCAGTCGATCCCGTAATTACCTATTATAACACTAATGAGAATGTTCCGCTTGCGCTTCGGGATGATTTGATTGGACAGGTGCCAATGTTAAAAAAGAAATTCAATGACTACTCGCTGTATGCGAAAGCCGGGATCAATGATATTTTGACGGTCGATCAATTGTCAAAGACTCCGGTGTTAACAACGAATAGCTTAACAACAATTTACCTAGAGAATATGGGAAAAACTTTCGCGAAAAGGGAACTGCCCGTAGAAGTTCAGTTTTCACCCGTTTTTGCTATTGCCGTAGCAGATTTAAACAAGGATGGAAACCTTGATATTGTGATGGCAGGGAATAACTCTAAAAATAGAATTTATCTCGGTCGTGATGATGCAAACCATGGACAGGTGCTGCTCGGAAATGGTAAGGGCAATTTCACGTATTTGTCTCCACAAAAATCCGGATTGAAATTGCGTGGAGATACCCGAAGCATACTTGTGGAGAGAGATCGATTGTTGTTTGGCATCAATGGATCCTCAGTGAAGTGCTATCAGTTGAAATAGTCACTAGCAGGAGATATTTATTTTTTATCCACCCCATTCAATACGTTGAAGTCCTTGGGGTGGCAATGAAACATTTCATTGAAGGACTTGTAAAAATAGGACCGGCTATTAAATCCGGTTTCGTAGATCACTTCAGAAACACTCAACGAGGAATTCCTTAACAAGTCAGCGGCTTTCTTTAGTCTATATTGTTTAATCAAACCATGTGGAGTTAGGCCCGTAATTGTTTTTACTTTTCTGTATAGCGAGGCCTTACTCATGCCTACATCTTCACCAATATCACCTGCATTGAATTCTGGTTCACTTAAGTGATTTTGAATGCAATGCGTAATTTTAGAAAAGAAGAGATCATCACGCTCACTAATGCCCATGGACAGATGGGGCGTTTCTGTCTCTCCGAAATTTCGAAATTTCTTGCGGACAAGTTCCATTCGTTCAATCAGTTTTTCAATCCTTATGAATAAATGTTCCGGATGGAAGGGCTTGGGAATATACGAATCAGCGCCTACCTGCAGCCCTTCAATCCGATTTTCAATTTCCACTTTGGCCGTAAGCAGGATGACTGGAATATGACTAGTTTGGATATTCTCTTTTATTTTTTTACAAAGCACCAATCCGTCCATATCGGGCATGAGGATATCGCTGACAACAAGATCCACTCGTTCTTCTTCCAGGATCGATAATGCTCTGTTTCCATGGTGTGCCTTGTGAATAAAATATTTATCAGAAAGTATGTTTTCAAGCAAGGACGTGATTTGTTCATTATCATCTACCACCAAGAGGGAGTAAGTTCGCCTGGTGGTTGCACTGCTCTTTGCTTTTTCAACTTGACTGAGTAGAAAATGATCTGTTTCAAATTCAAGAGATATTTTTTCGCTCAAATTTATGGGCTGCATAAAAGGAGTAAATTCCCCTGTAAGGTCTTGATAAAATTCCTTGCCGATCGGAAGGGTCACCTTAAACGTACTTCCTTTTCCTAATCTGCTTTCGAAATTGATCTCACCTCGATGAATATTCACCAAGCTCTTGGTAAGGGAAAGCCCTATCCCTGTACTCTTGGCAAAACCTTTAGTGTCGATGAGTTGTGATGGATTCTGATAAAAGCTTTCAAATATTTTATGTTTGTTCTCTTCAGCAATGCCAATGCCGTCATCGCGCACCACAAACACCGCCATTTTTTTATCTTCCCTTAACCACACTACCACTTTACCACCATTGGCGGAATATTTGATGGCGTTGGAAATCAAGTTGATTAATATTTTTTCTACTTTCTTAGCGTCCACAAGGGCTTGCAACGATTCGGGATCAGTATGAAATTCCAAATGAATGTCTCTTTCTGTGGCATATCCTTGAAATGATTCTACAACCTGATGCGTGAAGGGCACTAAGTCAAGAATTGAAATTTCAAGTACATCCTTTCCGGTTTCAATTTTTCTAAATTGAATGAGCTCTTCAATCAATTTTTGAAGCCGTACGGAATTGCTGTAAATGGTTTTTAACTGACTCTTTGCGTCCTCGTCTGAAATTTTATTGAGCAACGAGGTAACCGGCCCGAGAATCAAAGTGAGGGGAGTGCGAAATTCGTGAGCGATATTCGTGAAGAACTGAAGCTTGTAATCGTTTAAGTCTTTTAATTGTTGCGCCTTAAACCGCTCGATCGCTATTGCTTTTTTTGTTTTTGACCGCCACCGAATATACAGAATGATTCCCGTTTGGATTCCTAATGCGGCAACGATATAAAAGAAATAAGCCCATGATGTTTTCCAAAACGGAGGTGTGATGGTGATCATGAACTTCCTGGGTGTTGCACTCCATATTCCGTTTTCGTTACTGAAGTTGATGTTCAGTGTATATTGACCGGGCGGAATATTGGTAAGGGTTAACGCTTGCTGCTGCCCAATATAATTCCATCCCTTGTCGAAGTTTTCCAAAAAATAGGCAAATTCGCTTTTTTGTTTGTTCCAGTAGTCGAGGGTAGTGAATGAAAAGCTGATGAAATTCTGGTCATAAGTCAATACAATATTCTGGGTGAAGTCGATGTTCCTAGAGAGTATTTTACTGGCATCGCCAGGTTCAACCGCTACGTTGTGCACCATAAATTCTTTTACACTCAGCCGGGGAAAATGATTTAACAAGTTAACTTTGGAAGGGTAAACGATGTCGAGTCCTTCGATGCCGCCAAAATATAATTTCTCTGAAATTTTGGATTTGTAATTGGCACCATCTGCAAACTCATTGTTTTGTAACCCGTCATTGACATCAAAATTTTTAAACGATTTATTTTTCTGGTCATACATCACCAGACCATGGTTGGTTGATACCCAAATGTTAGCGTTAGCATCTTCAAGGATGCCATGGATGGTATTGTTCGCAAGGCCCTCATGCAAGGTGTAATGACTCACTTGGTAGGGCTTGCTTTGAAGGAGTAATCGGTTGAGCCCTCCGCTGGTGCCCACCCAAAGTTGCTCATGATGATCGATGTACATGCTGAGCACGTCATTGTTGCAGAGGCTATTTTTTTCTTTTGAGTCGGCTTGAACTTGCTCTTCAATTTTCTTTGTAAGGGCATTGTACCTGTAAATTCCACCACCGCGCGTTCCAATCCACAGAATGTTGGGCTTTTCTTCTGTAATGGAATAAACAATATTGCTTTTGATGCTGATACCCGTAGTAGTAGATGAATGTTGAATCAGGTCACATTCTACCAACCGGTACTTTCCTTTCTTGGTTTTAATTACGTTGAGATGGATAACCCCATATCCGCTGGTGCCTAAATAAATATCGTTAAAAGCATCCACGCAAATGGCGTACACTGAACTAAACATAAGGTTATTCTTATTTTCGAAGTCCCTGGGAAAATGAAAAATCTTGTTGGTCTTGGCCTCAATCATATCGATGCCTTCGCCATCATGGCCTACCCAAAGATTTCCTTGATGATCTTTATTCAATGAAAGCACAGCATTATTACTTAATCCATTTCGGGTGTTTAGTACCCTCGTCTGTTTCTTATTTTTTTTCATGATATTAAGACCACCTCCACGTGTGCCAACATAAAGGGAGCCTGACTCATCTTCAAAGACTGATCGGATAATGCTATGCGAAAGTTGGTTATTTTCGGAGACTCCTGATAAAATAGAATGAAACGTTTTTGGCCTGGTGAGGAACTTATAAACACCATCGCCATCCGTGCCTACCCATATCAGGTTCTGATTTGTTTCGCGTATAGTCAAGATTTTGATTCCGGTTACCGAAAAATTCGGAAAATAGGAATTCATTGACTTGACCAGAAATTTACCTTCAGATGCGGTAGCTCTAAAAATCGCTCCCGATTCAGTGCCTACCCAGAGAAAGGTATTGCCAATATTCTCGGAGAGGGAACTTACTATCTCTTTACCTAACGAGACGAGTTCAGGGTTTTGCTCTATGTCCGCAAGATTGTAAAGGAAGAGTTGCCCTGTTTTGGAAGCGATGGCCATGTAATACTGTTGCCCAAGGCGAACAAATTTGTGATAGGCAAAGCTGTTGGGGTCACCTAATTGTTTCGAGAAAACCCTTTGATTATTTAAAGTACAGACTAACTTTCCGTCACTCCCTAATAAATACAACAAGCCTTTGTTGGTTTCCAAATCAATCACTGTAGTGAGCCATTGCGGGTCAATACCATCAAATAAAATGGGAATGAATTCATCCTTTTCTTTTGAATAGCGGCTTATCCCTTTGCCGATCAAACTGGCCCAAATAGCCGAGTCAATCCCCACACAAGCCCTGATATTATATTCCAAGAACGGAATATCATTGAGGCCGTCAAGATAAGTTTGAAATGAATCTGAATTGCGGTCATACCGATTGATTCCCTGATGGGTAACTACCCATAAGTTATCGTCACCATCTTCCAGAAAATTCCGAATGACATTGTTGCTGATCGATCCTTTTTGATAGGGGTCAGGCTTATATATCTTAATGGAGCTTCCATCATACCGGTCGAGGCCATCCCAGGTTCCTAACCAAACATAATCGTTTTTGTCCATGTACACGGAAGTGATGGCCGAATTCGACAAGAGTGCCCGTTTGTCCACATGCTGGTACGGCCAGGCCGAAGCGGTATCACCTTGGATAAGGTGGAAGAATGATAAGATCACAAGAAAGCACGACATATCTTTTAATCAATGTACCCCTAAGGTCTTAGATACAAATTTAGGTAATCTGTAAGTGGTAAGATTACACTAACCTATCCACTCTGTACTTTTCTGTCCGCTGTGTTATCTTTTATGGGAATTTATGTAACAGGACGAACTTAATAAAATATAAAGCGGACGGCCAAGCCCTCTTTTTTTCTCAAAATTGTAACGCAATCGAGTGCTAAAAATTATTTACTAATAAATAGTCCATGAACCTCACTTGTTCTCCTGATTTGGCAAATCGCTTGGCTCAAAATCCGATTTTAAGCCCCTTGGACATAAAGCCCAGTAGTGCAAAAATGAAAATTGAGTGCCTTTTAAATCCAGGTGTTTTTGAATTTAAAAGCAAAATTTGGTTGCTTTTAAGGGTTGCCGAGCGGCCTGAGCAAATAGAAGGGCAGATATGCTTCCCTTTGTATAATGAGCTTGGTGAAGTAGAAATTTTGCGGTTTGATAAATCTGATCCTGACCTCGATTTTACTGACCCAAGGGTCATTCGTTATAAAGGGCAAGACTACCTCACCACTTTATCTCACCTTCGATTAGTATGCAGTGAGGATGGGAAAATTTTTTACGAGCCTGAAAATTATAACCCTATTTTCGGAACCAATAAATTGGAAGCTTACGGTATCGAGGACTGTCGGGTGGTACAGATTGGCGACACCTACCACCTTACCTATACCATGGTTTCCCCTTTTGGCGTGGGTATTGGGTTGATCCAAACCAAAGACTGGAAAAATTTTGATAGAAAGGGAATGATTTTTCCTCCCCACAATAAGGACTGCGCCATCTTCAGTGAAAAGATCAACGGCAAATATTACGCCTTGCACCGTCCAAGCAGTCCGCAGCTTGGCGGAAATTTTATTTGGCTTGCCGAATCGGAGGACCTGCTGCATTGGGGTAATCATCAATGCCTGGCTTCATCACGTCAGGGTAAATGGGACAGTGCCCGCGTAGGGTCGGGTGCTGCTCCCATTAAAACAGAAAAGGGCTGGTTGGAGATTTATCACGGAGCCAACGAAAATAACCGGTATTGTCTTGGTGCACTGCTTTTAGATATCAACGATCCATCCCGTGTAATAGCGCGAAGTGAACAGCCGATCATGGAACCTTCATCGGATTATGAACTGACGGGTTTCTTTGGAAACGTGATTTTCACCAATGGTCATAGGGTAGAAGGGGATACCATTCATGTTTATTATGGTGCAAGTGACGAGGTGATTTGCATGGCTGATTTTTCAATTAAAGAAATACTCCAATCGCTTTTAAAACGAAAGATATGTCTGTGATTGCTTTATTAAGAAAGCCCAACGAAGAGTATGCTTATTTTCTTCAGTTACCTCGCCCCACGCGTGTGCTACTGGCTACAAACATGATCTATGCGTTTGTTCTTCCGGTGATCGAAATTTTTGTAGGGGCGTACATCATGCGAAGTTCAAACAACCCTGCCATAGTTGCCATCTATCAATTAACGGTCTATACAGGGATTCCTATTACTTTTTTGCTGAATGGATTTTTGCTCAACAAAGTAAAAATTTCACACCTGTATAGTTTTGGCATGCTGCTCAGTGGACTTTCCATGATTGTTATGATGAGTTTGCAAAACCTTTCAGCCGCAGGTGTTGGCATCGCAGGATTATTGATGGGTTGCTCGTTTGGATTCTTTTGGGCCAACCGGGATTTTCTTGCCTTGAATACAACTACGGATGCGAGTCGAAACTACTATTATGGCTTAGAAACTTTTTTTTACACCATCACCTATATTATTGTGCCTGTGATTGTCGGGGCTTTCTTGGCTACCACGGAAACTGGTGAATGGTTTCAAGGAAATGTAAATACTGCCTATCGAATTGTAACTGTAATTGTTTTTTTGCTGACCATCCTTTCAAGCATTGTAATCCATCGCGAAAAATTTAAAAACCCGGTGCAGAAAGAATTCTTGTTTTTCAAATTTCATTTGCTCTGGAAGAAAATGATGGTGCTCGCGGGATTGAAGGGATTGGCGCAGGGTTACTTGGTTACCGCACCAGCGATATTGATTATGCGCTTGGTGGGAAACGAAGGGTCGCTCGGATTTGTCCAGGGAATCAGTGGGGTGGCAACGGCTTTCATGCTCTATATATTGGGGCGAACAACAAAACCCGCTGATCGCATTTATATTTTTGCAGTGGGGCTTTTGATTTTTCTTGCGGGCACACTGTTCAACGGTATTTTATTTTCTGCTCTCGGTGTGATCTTGTTTGTTTTGTGTAAGGTACTTTTTGCCCCCCTTCACGACATCGCCTATTTCCCAACCGAGATGCTGGTTATTGACGTTGTATCGAGAATAGAAAAGCGGAGCGAATTTGCCTATATCTTCAACCATGAATTTGGGCTTTATATAGGAAGGTTTACCGGGCTACTGCTTTTCATCGTTTTGGCAACTTATGTTTCCGAAGGTTTTGCATTGAAGTATGCACTGGTCATTATCGCTGTTATCCAGTTAGCTTCTATTCCAATGGCTAACCATATTATTAAAGAAGCTAACCGGTTAAAATCCCTATGAGGACTGGAATTACATATCGCGTTTGCCATGCCATAATAGGCATAGGTAGTTTGTTGTTTCTGACCTTCTCCTGTCAACCCAACAAAGGGCAGGTGAATCAAATTGTTATTGACCGGATCGCAAAAATGCCATATCTACCCGGGCCTTATAAAATGATGGATTGGCACGAAAAGGCTCACAACTTCGATCAATATGTTTTCAACCCGGATTTAAAAGGGCAATACCAACCTTTCCTTTGGTTGGATGATTCAAAGCGCAATTTCCGCGAAAATACATTTGGCCTTTACACCGCTATGGGTGATGTAAGGCAAGGCCCCAACGGAAACAAGGAATTTCATGAAGCATTATGCAGCATGGGCGCGCTACTTGGCGCAGGATTAGTCGGTATCGACAAGACCAATCAAAATGGGAACAACTATGTGAAGATGATTCAGAATTATTTCAATGCTGCCAACGGCTGGAATATTATGATGGACAATACGAACAAAGAAGTTGCCTCCCTTGGCGGGGGATATGGACGCGATTGGTGGTATGATGTTTTTCCGAATGTATTATTCTACGGGTTATCCGAATTATTTCCGAATGTGCCCAAGGCTGATAGTTTACAGCACCTCATTGCGGAGCAATTTTTTAAGGCTGACTCGGTGCTTCAGGGCAATTACAACTATTCATTTTTTGATTATGGCAAGATGAAGGGAGTGTCCAATAACATCCCGCATCAACAGGATGCGGCTGCCGGGCATGCCTATGTGTTATTGTGCGCTTACGAAAAATTTAATGATGAGCGGTACCTGACAGGGGCAAAGTCGGCCATGGATGCTTTTGTGAATCAGAAAGAAAGCAGGTTTTACGAAGTGCTTATGCCGTTTGGCGCATTGGTGGCTGCGCGTTTAAATGCTGAGCATGGAACTGATTATGATGTAAAGAAAATCTTAGATTGGACATTTGAAGGATGCAAGGCACAAGACGGTAGAACGGGGTGGGGTGTAATTGCGGAGCGTTGGGGTGACTATGATGTCTATGGATTGCAAGGAAGCATTACCGATGGGGGAGGTTATGCTTTTTTGATGAACTCATTTGATCTGGCCTGGCCGCTGGTGGCCATGGTGCGCTACGACAATCATTATGCCTCTGCGATTGGCAAGTGGATGTTGAATGTGACTAATGCAGCACGGTTAATGTACCCTTATGAAATTGATGACCAGCATCAGTGGCTTCCGGAGAAAAAGGAAATTACTAAAAATGTAATCGCTTATGAAGGTCTTCGGAAATCGGACTTTACCTATAAGAAAGAATCCCTGAAAGGGAAAAGCCCAGTGGCGTTGGGCGATGGCCCGCAGTGGGCTAAAGGGCAACCTGCAGAATCCATGTTTAGTTTGTACAGCTCGGCACAAGTTGGAATTTTTGGGGCGACTGTGAAGAAGACAAACGTTGAAAAAATCCTACAAATTAATTGCAATGCCACCGATTTCTATCAGGCTCACTCATTTCCAACTTACCTGTATTACAACCCCTATGATACCATCAAGTCCGTTTGTTTTCAAAACCCACAAAAGGCTAAAGTGGATCTATATGATGCCCTTCGGCATGACTATCTAAACAAGGACGTAAGTGAAGAAGCATGTTTTGAAATTCCGCCAAAATCGGCACGGCTAATTATTGTACTGCCATCGGGAAGCCTACTGCAGGAGCAACAGGGAAACTATGTGGTAGGGACTTCTGTGGTGGCCTATAATCAAAGCAAAACAAGATAATCATCGGCCTATGAAAAAATACAGATACCTCTATTGTTTTTTTCTGGCAACGATTGCGGCCTCTGCCCGATCTTTTGGACAGACTACGCTTACCGGGTCGGTGAAAAGTGAATCCAACGAAGCACTCGTTGGAGTGACTGTTCAATTAAAGGAGACTGGAACAGGTACCGTTACAGACATTAATGGCTCATTTAGTTTACGGATTCCCGAAAAGAATTCGGTGAATGGTATTCTCATTTTTTCTTTTATTGGGTACGTGACCCAAGAAATTTCGATTACTAATAAATCGAACTTGTCTATTGTACTGGTGGAGGATACGAAATCCTTAAAGGAAGTTGTTGTTACCGGATATCAATCGGAAGAGAGAGGCAAAATATTAGGTGCAGTAAATACGGTCAGTGCTGAACTGATTACCAAAATTCCAGTTTCAGGAATCGATCAGGCCATCCAGGGAAGGGTGCCGGGTGTGGTGGTCACCCAAAATACAGGATCGCCAGGAGCTGGCGTGATTGTGCGGATTCGTGGAGTTGGTTCATTGAACAGCAACAATCAACCCTTGTATGTAATTGATGGAGTGCCTACACTGGATGCCACTTCTATTGCCCCTCAGGATATTGCAACCCTTACAGTGCTGAAGGATGCAAGTGCCGCAGCCCTTTACGGATCGCGTGCCGCGAACGGAGTAATCCTGATCACAACAAAAACGGGTGCAACAAATAAGCAGGTAATTGCTTACAGCAGCCAGGTCGGGTTTCAAACTCCCACACGGCTTGTCCCGATGGCAAGTACTAGTCAGTATGTCTCCATTTATAATCAGGCGGCCAATTCAGATAACCCCGACTTTCCAAGTTTTTTGCAACGACCCCTCATATCCAATCAACTGGCCTCCACATTGCCCAACGTGAATCAGGTAAAAGCTATACTACGACCGAATGCCCTTCTGCAAACCCACAGCATTACCTTTTCTGGTGGTGAAGGAAAGACTAAATATTTGGTGGCAGGAAGTTATTATAAACAAGATGGTATTATCAAGGCCAGCGATTATACCCGTTTAACCGGGCGCATCAATATCGAATCGGAAATTAAAAAGTGGTTAAAGACCGGAATGAATTTGAATATGTCTGGGGCCACTACCGATCTGGTTGGAGATTCGGGCGATGGTGCGGGAGGAAACGGTGGAAGTGTAGTGCGCTACGCCTACTTCCGGTCCCCGGCAATTCCGATTTATGACTCAATCGGAAATTTTATCGACAAACCCGCGCGCTATGATCTTTTTGGTGATGGATACAACCCGGTGGGGATGCTGGCCTACAACCAAAATAAAAAAATCACTGACCGCCTTTTTGGAAGATACTATGTCACGCTAAAGCCCATTGAGGGTTTAACCATTACGTCAAATCTTGGCATTGACTTCACCAGCCAAAATCAAAGGCGCTATGATACGAACTGGGGAACGGGACTGCGTATTAACAACCCAAACCGGCTTACGGTTACGGATGATCGCAACCGTACCCTTACCTTCAGCAACTTTGCCACTTATTCAAAGTCATTTGGAGAACATAACCTTACCGTGCTTGCGGGAACAGAGGCTATAAAGACTCAACTGTATGAAATTGTATCTACCGACACTCAGTTCGCTAACCAAAGCCCCACGCTTACCTATTTGGGTAATGGACTTGGCTCCAAAACACTTTCAGAGACAAATCAAGGAAATGCACTGCTTTCTTTCTTCGGAAAAATAAGTTATGATTTCAATGAAAAATATCTAGCCACGGCCACACTCCGAAGAGATGGGTCATCGCGGTTTGGTTCCACTAACCGCTACGGAAATTTTTATGCCGGCTCGCTTGGGTGGAGAATGGATAAAGAAAATTTCCTCCTTAACAACAGTTGGATCGACAAATTGATGCTGAGGGCTGGGTATGGCGTGGTCGGAAACCAGGAAATCCCAAATTATGCATTCTCCGACCAATATGGGGTTACCAATAACTATCCTTTTGGTGGTGTTAAAAATGTGGGTTATGCCGTCTCCCAGCTTGGAAATGCAAACGTAAAATGGGAGTCAAGCAACCAATTAAATGCTGGTGTTGATTTGGTTACCTGGAATGGAAAACTCTCCATGTCGGTTGATTATTTTAATAAGATCACTTCCGATTTGTTAAACAGTCAGCCTATTGCTACCTCAGCCGGATCGGCCTCTCCTCCAATAGTCAACAATGGCAAAATATTAAACAGGGGTATTGACCTTTCCATCAATTACACCAACAAAATAGGAGATCTGAGCTATACGATCAGCCCGAATGCAGGAATCCTGCACAACGAAGTATTGACGGTCAACTCACCTATTTCAGGAGGGCTTTATGGTTCGCAATATGTTACCCGAACTGAAAAAGGATATCAGGTGGGTTCGTTTTACATGTACCAGATGGAGGGCATTTTCCAGAACCAGACGGATATTTTTACCCATGCTGTTCAAGGATCAAGTTCTGGTGCTTCACGCATCCAGCCCGGTGATATAAAATTCAAAGATCAAAATGGCGATGGTGTGATCGATGGCAAAGACCGTGCGCACGTGGGCAGTGCCATACCCAAAATATCCGGAGGCCTCAACATCATGCTCAATTATAAACGGTTTGATCTTTCTGTTTTTTTTCAAGGTGCTTATGGACAAAAAATCCTTTCCGTTTTGAACCGTGACATCGAAGGATTTTACAGGCCTTTCAATGTTACCGAGCGGTACTTCTTAAACCATTGGACAGGCGAGGGCACATCCAACCAATACCCCCGGGCATCCTGGAATGCATCTGGAAACAACACACAAATATCTACCCGCTTTCTTGAATCGGGCTCCTACACGAGGTTGAAAAATCTTCAAGTGGGTTACACTATTCCTACGGAGGTTGTTCAGAAATACGGATTGACCAATGTTCGGATTTATTTTTCGGGCACCAACCTATTCACCTGGACAAAGTACTCAGGCATGGATCCCGAAATGTCAGTGAGCAACAACTCAACTTCCGATGGAGACAAAGCTAATGGCATTGACTGGGGTACATACCCTGCCGCAAAATCGTATAACCTGGGCTTGAACATCACATTTTAAAATGAAGGTATGAAGCCACTTAAAATATTTTCAACACTATTTATCCTGTCGCTAAGCAGTTGCCATAATTTCTTGGATGAAAACTTACAGGGAACATTTTCAAGTGCTACGTTTTATAAATCGGAAAGTGATGCTTTGGTGGCGATCGCGGGGGTGTACAATGCTACTGCCTTTGTCAATACCATGAACCAATTGTGGGTGTTTGGCGATGTGGCTTCTGATGATGCCGTAAAGGGTGGGCTGGCTGGCGACCAAAGTGATATTCAATACATTGATCAGTTTAACTATGTACGAACCAATACCGTGCTTGCCAATGTTTGGCAGTATTATTATGACGGGATATCGCGGGCCAATTATGTATTGTATTATGTTCCGGCCATCGGCATGGATGCTGCCCTAAAAAGTAGGATCCTTGGCGAAGCAAAATTTTTAAGGGCATACTTTTATTTTAATCTCGTTAACATCTATGGTGAAATACCGATGAAGCTATCGCCACCGCTCAGCGCATCGGTCATCAATTTACCTAAATCACCGGTTGCTTCCATCTATGCCCAGATCGAAGCTGACTTGACGGATGCTTCAAAATCCTTATCGAATAGCTATTCAGGAACAGATGTGGGCAGGGCGACAAAAGGAGCAGCCTTTGGGTTGTTGGCCAAGGCCCGCTTATACAATCAAGACTGGAATGGTGCACTCGTTGCCATCAATTCATTAGAAGCCTCAACTTCGTACAGTTTGGTCTCAGTTTACAAAAACAATTTTTTGGACTCTACCCAAAATAATGTCGAATCCATTTTTGAGATACAGCACCTCAGCCAGCAAAGCCCATCGCTCGGTAGTTTCTTAAACCAATATTTTTCTCCGGCTACCTACAATGGGTATTATTTCAACGCACCCGTTCAAAATTTTATTAACGAATTCGAAGTTGCTCCGGGTGGCACTGTTGATCCCCGACTGGACTATACCGTTGGCCGCGCAGGAAACAAATGGGTGAACGGTGAACCGTTCGATCCGACATGGTCATCCACCGGCTATCTAAATCGGAAACATAGCCAATCAAAATACGATGACCCCATCATTGGCAACTCCGGCCTCAATTATGTTTACATGCGCTATGCGGATATCCTGTTGATGAAAGCAGAAGCGATGAACGAATTGAATCAAGGAGCGCAAGCGACAGTGCCTCTGAATTTAGTCCGCAAGAGAGCGCGCGAAAGTTACTTATACGATACAAGTTTACCCGGCCACGGAGTTGTACCGGCTAACTTATTGCCCGATGTTATTTATACTGATCAAGCCAGCCTGCGCAAGGCAATCCAGCATGAAAGGCGCGTTGAATTGGGATTTGAGTTCCACCGCTATTTTGATCTGATGCGCTATGGGCAGCAAGTGGCCGAAGCGGCCCTGGGCTCCAATGGTTTTACGTATGTGAAGAACCGGTACTTCCAGATTCCACAGTCTGAACTCGACACCAACCCAGCGATCACCAACTAATGTATATATCAACCTACTTCCAATGTGAAAATTTAAACAACTAAACAATTCAATTTATGAAAACAAAAAAAGTGTATGGTTTATTAAGCGTATTGACAGTCATGCTTATAGCATGGACTTTCAATTCTTGTTCGAAGAGTGATGCAGTGCCGGTAAGCTTTACATCACTAAGTGCGGAAATATCAGCAGCCCAAACCCTGCTCTCAACAACCGCTGAAGGAGTAGCGGCTGGAAATTATGTAAGGGGATCTCAGGCGATACTTCAGGCGGCTATCACAGCTGCTCAAGCAGTTGTTGCAAGTAAAACTTCAACTCAAGCACAAGTTACTGCGGCCACCGCTCAATTAACTGCGGCTGTCACCACCTATCAGGCTGCCGTTGTTACACCGATTGCCGCAGCGAACTTAATGGGACAATGGACTTTTGACGAGCTTACAACCGCTGCGGTTGGTACAAGTGTCAAGGACTATTCAGGAAACAGCTTTAATGGTGCAATTACAGCAGGCCATCCTTATTTTAGTACGACTGCAGCGCTTCCATGGTCTGGATATGCCGTTACCTCCAATGTGCCAACCCAAACTGCTGACCGGTATGGCAATGCAAACAAAGCCTTACATTTTACAGCCGGTGCGAATGTGGAAATACCTTACAATACGAAGTTAAATCCACAACAGATTACGATTTCTTTATGGGCAAAAGCAGATTCATTGCCGGGAGATCCAGGTAAATATTGGGCAAATAATTACATGATTTCCATGAACCGTTGGAACACCTACAAATTTCAAATTCAGGATACGCCAAGGGCATTTTTTACCGCCCATGTTTCTGGAAAACAAACTCCTTTGTGTGGATGTAGCGCTGACTCAACCTTTTATGATAGGGATATGAATGCCGGCAAAATTTCACCTTTAGTTAAATGGCACCATTATGTGGTTACCTTCGGGGGTGGACATGAAGTGTTTTACGTTGATGGCTTTCTTGTTTATGATTGGGGATCAAATAATGATGCTGTCCCTGGGACAATCGTAAATATTGCTGCGAAACCTGTTAACCTTGTAATCGGCCAAGATTTACCTACGGCAAAATATTCCACTGTTTCAAGTTCACCTTACTATGTGAATTATGGAGCTTATTTCATTGGGGCCATTGACGAGGTGAGGGTTTACAATACAGTACTTACACCTGCACAAGTTACTAGTATCTATACGTTGGAAAAACCGTAAATGGAATTTTTTAATAAAATTGGGTAGTCAACCTTCAAAGGAACAGTGGATAAGCCCACTGTTCCTTTTTTAATTCATATCTACGAATAGTTAAGCGGTTAAGTATGTTCGGAAAAATTTACAAAACAAGAGGGGATAATACCTTATCCAGTATCGCAATAGCCTTATTTTTATTGGGTTTTGTAAACCTACAAGCCTTGGCTCAAACCGGACAAATTGAAATTACCCGCGTGGCAAAAATGCCCAACATGCCATCTCCTTATGTCATGCAGAACTGGAAGAATGTGGCCATCAAGTATGACTCGTTTATTTATAATCTTAATGCAACGGGGCAATACCTTCCGCTGATGCACCTGAAACTAAGCGGCACAAATTACCCCTCGCTTCAACCCATCTTATTGGACTCGTATGTGGGTATAAACGGAGGAGGAACGGAGGCAGAAGCAATTAATATTATTCCTTCCGTGGTCGGTGCTTCACTGGTGGGCATTGATAAATCCAACCAGTTTGGAAACAACTGGGTTTTAAAAACAAAAGAATTTTTTAATAAGGCCAATGGCCAGAATGTTTATCTCAACGGGTACTCGGCTGCTACGGGAAATGATTGGTGGTATGACCTGATGCCCAACGTATTTTTTTATCAGTTGTATTCGCTCTATCCAGGCACACAAGATTTTAGCTCACAGTTTACTACGGTGGCAGACCAATGGTTAGCCGCAGTTTATGCCATGGGAGGATCAGCGACACCGTGGAAAGTTCCGCAGATGAACTATCGTGCATTCAATCTCCTTACGATGACTCCAAATAGTTCAGGTGTTGCAGAGCCGGAAGGAGCGGGAACTATCGGTTGGCTGTTATACCATGCTTACAAAGTGACCGGAAAGAAAAAATATTTGGAAGGCGCGCAAATGGCCATTAGTTTTTTGTCCGGCTTGAATTTTAATCCCGCATACGAAATTGAATTGCCCTACGGAACGCTCATCGCTGCCAAGATGAATGCCGAATTGGGCACGAAGTATAATATCCAGAAAATGATTAACTGGAGTTTCGACCAGAGTGCTGAGCGCAATTGGGGAACGATTGTAGGAACTTGGGGAAATTCGGTAACCGGACTTAATGATGTTTCGGGTTTGGTGGGAGAGATTGATAATCCCTCTACCGGCTATGCTTTTACCATGAATGGGTTTGAGCAAGCAGCAGCCCTCGTGCCCATGGTGAAATATGATAAACGTTTTGCCCGTACTGTTTCAAAGTGGGCGCTCAACCTATCCAATGCAAGCCGGCTTTTTTATTCGCCATATTTACCCCAATCCCATCAGGATAGTTACCTCTGGAGCTCGGCCAATGATCCCAATCATGTAATCGCTTATGAGGCACTTAAGCAACTCGGTCTAAATGATTCTCTTTTATATGCTACCGGTGATGCCATCCGAACAGGCAGTGGACAAACCAACTTGGGGGTATATGGATCATCGCATGTAGGCTATCTCGGCTCGATTTTACAAACGACTGATGTGGCCGGCATTCTTTTAATGGATGTAAACAAAACTGATTTTTTCGGACAAAATTCATTTCCATCGTATGTAATTTTTAACCCCTATCCTTCCAACCAATTGGTAACACTCCCGCTCGGCTCATCGACTTATGATATCTACGATGCGATCTCTGAAACGATAATAAAAAATGGTGCATCAGGCAATGCACAAATAACCGTGCCGACTAATCAAGCGATGCTTCTCGTTCATCTTCCGGCAGGTGCTACAACAACACCTGTAAATGGCAAACTCATGTTGGGCAATAAAGTGGTGGATTATAGTTACGGCTATAACTTTAACGGAAAATTTTTGATTCAATCCTTAGCTTCAACCGATTCATTGGTTGAGTTTAATCAACAAGTTTCCGTTTACAGTTCGGTAAGAAACAATGTAGCCGCTGTTACCTATAACTGGTACGTCAACGGAACATTGAGATTATCAACTCCAGACAGCCTGTTTACTTGGACTGTTCCACAGACTACAGGATCGTATAAACTTTTATTAAGAGTAACAGATGGTTCATCTTCTGTAAGTGATAGTTTGCAGTTTACCGTAGTTGCACATATTCCCGTGGCCCCCGTCATCTCAGGATTTTCTATGGACTCAACTTGGTATTATGGTAATAGCATAGCCACTATAACTTGTCACGCTCACACATTGGATAAGAGTCAATTGAAATACAGTTGGAGTGTACCAGCAGGCTCAATTATAAGTCAAGCCGATTCGGTTTTAAAATGGAAAGTTCCGCAAAATGATGGATTGTATTCCGTTACGGGCACAGTCAAAAATTCTGATTCGCTTTCTGCTTTATCTATGCAACAAGTGCTCGTGAAGAAAATGACGCAGTTTGTTAACGGACCAACAGCCTATTACCCTATGGATGGAGACGTCAAAGATTACAGCGGCAATGGTCACAATGCTTCGGCATCGGGCATCCAACTAACGGCTGATTCTCGTGGTCAACCCAACAAGGCGTATAAGTTTTTAGGGAGCAACAGCCTAGTGGATGTACCCAATGTTGCAAGCCTTAATTTTCAAAATCAGATCACCCTTTCTTTTTGGTTAGAATTGGATCAAGTACCAGCCGAATCCTACGTGCTATCGCATGGAAGTTACCAGCAGCGATGGAAAGTTTCGGTGATCCCCAACAGCAAAATTCGGTGGACAGTAAATTCCACAAATTCAATTACCGATCTGGACAGTTCCTTTCCCATTCAGCTCAGTAAGTTTTACCACTTCACCGTAGTTTATACTGGCTACTCGATGGAACTTTATATCAACGGTGTGTTGAACTCCTTCAGGGCAGACACCGGACTCATAAATACAGCAATCGATGATATTACTTTTGGCCAGGAAACTTCTTCGGTGTCGAAGTACAGTTTATTTGGAACGTTGGATGAAGTCAGGATTTATGACAAAGCATTAGGCCCGAACGAGATCGTCACACTCCCAACACGTTGGAACACAGTTACCGATGTTCAGCCAAACCAAGATCAGCAAATTACTATTTACCCCAACCCATCTTCAGGAGTCATTAACGTTAACGGGATCAATCAATCGGTTTCGAGTGTATCATTCATTGATATGACAGGACGTTCAATGAGTGCTTCTTCTTTTGATCAGGATGCGAATGGATTGCTCAAGATTTACTTCAAATCAACAAGTACCGGTATTTTAATTTTAAAAATTGAGACAACAACGGGTGTTATCTTCAAAAAATTATTGGCATATTAGTGCTTTAAGCCATAAAGAATTTGAAGTTGTTATTTCACCTCGTGGACTTCGTCATTGAACAATAAAATTTGATCGTTGAATTACGAATGTTGAATTTTTGAATAATGAACCTGTGGGGAATAGATCTTGGCGGCACAAAAATAGAAGGCGCGGTATTGCATTCAGTATCCTCGCCCGATGTTCTTTTTCGTGATCGTGTTCCTACCGAAAGCCAACAGGGCTACCGCCACATGCTCGGGCAGATTAAGAAAGTGGTTGACAAAATGGAGGCAGACTTGGGCTATCGTCCGGCAAAAATTGGCATTGCCACTCCGGGAATCAGGGACCCCAAGCTCGGGACGATGCGAAACTGCAACACCATCTGCCTTAACGGAATGCCTTTGAAAGACGACCTGGAGAAATTGCTTTCGATGAAGGTGAACATGGCCAACGATGCAAACTGTTTTGCCTTAGCAGAAGTAAACATGGGGATCGTAAAAGAAAAATTTCCCGGTGCGCGTGTGGTGTTTGGTGTGATCATGGGAACGGGCGTGGGTGGCGGAGTAGTTGTCGATGGAAAAGTAATCAATGGCTTTCATGGCATTGGAGGCGAATGGGGTCACAATATCATTGACGCCACCTACGGTGAACGTTGCTATTGTGGAAAAATTGGATGTGTCGAAAAAGTTTTGGCAGGGCCCGCACTTGAACGATACTATCAAGAGATGGGTGGCGAAAAAAGAACCATGCGTGAGATTCATGAAAATTTTAAATCAGGAGATGATGTACGGGCAAAGAAAACGATGGATCGTTTAATTCATTTCTTCGGACTTGGGTTAAGCGTGGTCGTGAATATCCTTGACCCGGATGTGATAGTAGTTGGCGGAGGGGTTGGCAATATTGATTTGATTTATACGGAGGGAAGAAAGTCGCTGCAACGGTTTATTTTTAATGAAGGAGTGTTTGACACGCCCATGGTTCACCCGAAACTTGGCGATAGTGCCGGGGTTTTTGGGGCAGCGTTGCTTTGAAATGGTGATTTTTGTTTATTTAATCGGACTCACGCACAGGTTAATTGCCTAGCACTCATTAATCGGCCTGGACTAAAACTCGTTCTGAATTTGGATTTTGGACGCTTTGCAATGCCAAATTCTAAAATTCTTCTAAATCTAATTTCATCTTTGGCATAAAATAGTGGCAATTCACTTTTTTAAAACATACTTGAAACCTTTGGTTTTAAACGGTTTACCAGCTATGTAATTAATCGTTTCCTTTGCCCTTAGAATAACTACTTTAGTTTTTGGAAATAAATAACAACTTTTAAAATTACCCAGTTATGAGAAAATACCTTCCCTTTTGTCTTGCAATGGTTGCAGCCACATTCGCCTTCGGACAATCTTCCGAATATAAAATTTTAAATAAAATACACCTTGAAGGGGATGGGGGCTGGGACTACCTCACCGTGGACGAATCCACCCACCGCCTCTTTGTATCGCACAGCACACAAGTACAGGTGGTTGATCTTAAAACAGGAAAGATGGTTGGTGCTGTCCCTGATTTGAATGGTGTGCACGGGATAGCCATTGCCGCTGACCTCAACAAGGCGTTTATTAGCTGTGGCCGTGATTCTTCCATTGTGATTGTTGATCTTAAAACGTTGAAATTTATCTCAAAGGTGAAAGTTACAGGGGCAAATCCAGACGCCATTTTATACGATGCCCATTCGCACAAAGTATTTACCTTCAACGGGCGGAGTGCCAATGCTACGGTGGTTGACGCAATGACCCATAAGGTAGTGGCCACCATTCCATTGGATGGCAAACCTGAATTTTCTGCTACCGATGAGAACGGAAAAATATTTGTCAACAATGAAGATAAGAGCATGGTCTACACCATTAATTCCAATACGTTGCAAGTGGAACAAAAGTGGTCTATTGCTCCAGGCGAAGAGCCATCAGGTTTGGCTTTTGACAAAGTGAATAACCGTGTGTTTTCGGTAACGGATAAATTGATGGTAATTTCAGATACAAAAAATGGGAAAGTAGTAACTACTGTGCCAATAGGCGAAAATGTTGATGGGGTGGTTTTTGATCCTGAAAAAAAACGGGCTTACAGTTCGAACGGAGACGGCACCGTAACGGTTGTGCAGGAAGTAACTGCCAATGAATTCAAGATTGTTGAAACCATTGCATCGCAGCGTGGCGCCAGAACGATAGCGATCAACACTAAAACGCACCGGCTCTACTTGCCAACGGCAGAGTTTGGCCCAGCACCAGAGCCAACAAAGGAAAATCCACATCCACGGCCTACGATCAAGCCTGGTACTTTCACAATCCTCGAAATCGGGTACGTAAAAGAGTGACCTA
>JAYVMP010000259.1:0-23962 GCA_043758895.1 Bacteroidota bacterium | reverse complement strand
GAAGTACAGCCCAGGAGTGGTAATGCGTGCATTGAAAAGTATCGGGAACATCGTTAAAAAGTTTCTCCGTTCTGTCGGTCACGGTGGCCATGGAAGTCACACCATGCAGAACAGTTGGCATGTTAAAAAGTTTTGCGCCATAAACTTCGGCAATCCCCTGGTGGCCGAGGCAAATCCCCAAAATACTTTTGGTGGGTCCGTATTCTGCAATTACTTGTTTCATAATCCCTGCTTCATCGGGAATACCAGGCCCAGGGGAAAGTAAAATCTTATCATAAGCACCTACTTCGCTGAGCAAAATCCGATCATTCCGAAAAACATCAGGCCGATGGCCCAGTGCACGGATGATGTGAACCAGGTTGTAGGTAAAGGAATCATAATTATCCAAAACTAATATCTTCATTTTTAAATTGTTCAATTTTCAAATTCCTTCTGCCATCTTCAGCGCCTTTCGCAGTGCTTCAAGTTTGTTGTTCACTTCCTGCAATTCGCTTTTACTTTCCGATTTAGAAACTATTCCCGCACCGGCCTGGTAAATCAGTTGGTTGCCTTTGCTCAGAAAAGTGCGGATCATAATTGCTTTGTTCAACGAACCATCAAAACTGATAAGCCCAATTGCGCCCCCATAAAAACTGCGGCTTATATTTTCATACTTGCTGATCAAATTCATCGCCATCACTTTTGGTGCACCGGAAAGTGTACCAGCCGGAAACGTATCCGCCAACAGTTGGACAGCCGATGATTTTTCAGTTAACCGGCCAGACACCTTCGATACCAAATGGATGACGTGCGAATAGTATTGAATCTCTTTAAACACCTCTACTTTTACGTGGTTGGCATTGCGACTCATGTCGTTGCGGGCAAGGTCTACCAGCATCACATGCTCCGCATTTTCCTTGTCATCGGCCGAGAGTTTGGCGGCAAGTGCCGCATCTTCCTGGTCGTTGCCGCTGCGCCTGAACGTGCCGGCTATCGGGTAAATGTAGGCATGCGATTTTTTTATTTCGAGCTGGGCTTCGGGGGAAGATCCAAAGATTTTAAAATTTCCATAATCAAAATAAAAAAGGTAAGGCGAAGGATTGATGGATCGTAAGGCCCGATACACATTGAATTCATCCCCGGCAAATGTATTGGCAAACCTGCGCGACAAAACAAGCTGAAAAACATCACCGTGATAGCAATGTTGCTTTCCTTTTTCAATCATCTCCAAAAATTCGTCATCGGTATAATTAGTGGACTCATTTCCCGTCACCTGAAATTTAAATGTGGAGAACCGGTTGCTAAAAATAATTTGTTCGACCCTGCCCAATGAACTTTCCTCCTCATTAAAAATAAATTCATGCAACCGCAATTCGTTATGAAAATGATCGACAATGATGATGTACCGATAAAGTTTGTAGATCATATCCGGAATTTGCGGATCCAACCGGTTGATCACAACATCCTCGAAATACCGAACAGCATCGTAAGCGGTATAGCCAAATAACCCCAACGAATTAAAACGCGGATCGGTTGTATCAATTTCAAAAGAATTTTTAAACGTCTCCAATAGCGAGGTCAGGTTTTTGGTGGTTGTATCCAGTGGTCTTGTCTGAACAAGGCCATCAGGAAAGCGGGTTTGGACTTCTTCATGTGCTACTTGGAAGGAAGCTATGGGTTCGCAACAAATAAATGACAGGCTATTTTCGTTTCCATGATAGTCGGAACTCTCCAACAAAATACTTCCCTCAAAAACATCGCGCAGCTTTAAATAAATGTTCACGGGAGTGAGCGTATCGGCCAGCAGTTTTTTGTAATGTGTTTTTAATTTGTATTTCATGTTTTAATAATTATTTTTTATGGTCACATGGAATGCCCAAAGCCATTGTCATTCCGTTGGGTCTGCTTTGCTGATGGGCATTTCATGTTTTATTCTGCCATAAAGGTTTTTGAAAATAAAAAAAGCCCGCTCGGTTGATCGGGCGGGCTTCTCTAAATTATATTATTTTTCAACAAAGCACGACAAAACACCGATCTGAATTAGATCTATGCCACCACCAAGCGTTCATTGAAAATATTACCATTGTTTATGCTTCCTTTTCTTCTTTCTTCTTGGCCACCTTCCGAGCCTTGGGCTTCGCCACTTCGCCTATGGCAGCCAAAGTTGGTTTTTTGCTGGCTGTGCGCTTGAGCCTCGCCTTGATTTTTTTCTTTGACCTCGAGTTGCCAAAAGAACCTTTTGTTCTCTTTCCTTTTTTGGATTTTTTATCTCCTCTTCCCATTTCAATTATAAAATTATGCTGCAATGATAACGATGATTTGTGAAATAGAAAAACCCTGAGCTTATTTATTTGGCTTGGGCAACATCAGATGAAGAAAAACAAATCCGGTTAACCCCGAAAAAATAGAACCAACAAGGACAGCAATCTTTGAACTGTCGATCAAGGCCGCATCTTTAAATGCCAGCAGGGCAATAAATATTGACATGGTGAATCCGATGCCCGCAATTTGAGGCCACTTCAAATCGGCAGGGACCGCGCACCAGCCTATCCATGATCCTACAAACGCGAATAAAAAGGTCCCCAAAGGTTTGCCCACCAAAAGTCCAAGGGCGATACCCAGACTATTCAAGGATATTAAATCCTGGCCAAGTGTTGGTGGCACAGCAACAGCGGTATTGGCCAAAGCAAAAAGAGGCAAGATGAAAAAGGTTACGGGCGTGTGCAGCCATGGAAGCGACCAATGAGGCAACCGCACAAATCATCAAAACAAGGCCGCCTGATTTTTCACTTTTAAGAAAAGCAGCCCAAAATTTAATCCGAGTCATTTCCACCAAAATTACAAGTCACGATGAAATGGTTTATATAACTTCTAATGTTTATTATATTTGATCGTTGATTTTCTTGCATTTATTCCTTAACAATTGAAAAATGAAAAAGTATTTGTCCTTTCCATTGCTATTTTTTATTTCTCTTGCCTCAGCCCAAACCAAAACATACGATACCCTTCCTAACCTACCCGATCATTACCTGAAACGGATGGAACTTTTCAAAAAAGAGCCCATTCAAAAAGAGCGAATAATCATGTTGGGCAATAGCATCACTGAGGGGGGCAACTGGAAATCACTTTTAAAAGACACTACTGTTATCAACCGCGGGATTTCTGGCGATGTGACTTTTGGTGTACTCAACCGGACCAACGACATCACTGAAAGAAAACCCGTCAAGCTCTTCATCCTCATTGGTATCAACGACCTCTCGCGCAACACTCCAGATGAAGTGATCATCGAAAATATCTTCAACCTAGTAGGGAAAATGCGGAGCGGCTCACCGAAAACAGTGATCTATGTGCAAAGCATCTTGCCTATTAATGAGTCCTTTAAAAACCTGAATAAAAATTTTGTGGGAAAAGGTGAACATATCACTACCATTAACGAACAACTGAAAAAGTATGCCGGGAAAATGAAATACACCTATATCGATTTGTACACTAATTTTCTCGATGCAGAAGGACACTTAGACGCCCGCTATTCAGTCGATGGCCTTCACTTGAATCCTTCGGGCTACACCCACTGGGTTGAGGTTTTGAAGAAAGAAAAAAATTTATAAAAACCTCAAAATCAAAATGAATTTGATCAACTAATGAAAATACTATTCTTGAGCATTTTTTTCGCAAGTATTTGTTCACCCGTATTATCTCAATATAAAAATATCAAATTGACAGAGCAGGTGGATGGGCGCTATCCACCCGTTGAGCCATCCATTTCCATCAATAAAAGCAATCCTAAAAATATTGTAGCCGGGATTGTACTGGATCGCGTGGTGTCGTCAAAAGATGGAGGTGTTTCTTGGAAAGAAACCAAACTTACTTCACCCTTTGGTGTGTATGGCGATCCTGCCGTTATCTCCAATGCAAAAGGCAGCCTGTTCTATTTTCATCTGGCGGATCCCAGTGGCAAAGGCCAAAGTGATTCTTCCTGGCTTGACCGGGTCGTATGCCATAAATCCATTGATGATGGAGAAACCTGGTCGGAAGGGGAATCCATCGGAAACAATCCGCCAACTGATCAGGACAAAGCCTGGCCGGCTGTTCATCCCAAGAAAAATTTGATGTGTGTAACGTGGACCCAGTTCGATAAGTATGGAAGCAAGGATACGAATTGCCAATCCAACATTATGTTCAGCAAATCAAACATTGGAACACATTGGTCTAAACCCATTCAGCTTAATGAGTTGCCGGGCGATTGCCTCGATGACGACTTTACAGCCGAAGGCGCAGTGCCTGCCATCGGAAGTGATGGAAAAATCTATGTGGTCTGGGCCAACCGTGGCAATATTTATTTCGATCGCTCTTTTGATGAGGGAAACAACTGGTTGAAAAATGATCTGCTGATCGGAAAGCAAGAAGGCGGATGGTCGCTGGATATCCCTGGTGTTCAGCGGTGCAATGGGTTGCCCGTGCTTGCCCTTGACAACGGCACAGGCAGGTACCATGGCATGTTGTACATCGTCTATGCCGACCAAAAAAACGGGAAAGATGATACCGACATTTGGTTGATCCGATCTCAAAACCATGGCGACTACTGGTCTAAGCCCGTTCGGATCAATAAAGATTCAACGCGAAGCCATCAGTTCTTGCCGTGGATCTCTGTGGACCCTACTAACGGACATGTCTTTATTGTCTATTACGACCGAAGGAATTATTCCGACAACCAGACTGATGTTTACCTTTCGTATTCCGAGGATGGAGGAAATAATTTTAGCGAAGTAAAAATCAGCGACAGCTCATTTGTGCCGGATGAAGCTAATTTTTTTGGTGACTACACCAACATCGATGCTTTTGAAGGGACCATCGCACCGATCTGGACGCGCATGGACAAAGGACGAACCAGTGTGTGGACCTCAATTATCAAGGAGGCAGATTTACATAAACCAAAGTAGCGTGCAAGGCTATAGCTGTAGGTCATGAGTTGGCCGGCAACTGGAGCGACAAAGTGACCTTTTAAAGTATAACAATTGAATACCGAAACGACTAACAAAGATTTAAAAAAATATGTTGACGCGAATCCATCCAAAAATACCAATGCGCGATAAAGCCACGACCAAGGCATTCTACCTGAACAACCTAGGTTTTAAGGAGTTTGGAAATGTCGACTATGACGGCTACTTAATGATTCAAAAGGACGATGTGCAAATCCACTTCTTTGAATTTAAAGAACTTGAGCCAAAAGAGAATTATGGACAAGTGTATATCCGAACCGATAATATTGATTCATTGTATCAATCTCTGTTGGAAAAAAAAACACCAATCCATCCCAGTGGTCATTTGCAGCTAAAACCTTGGGGACAAATGGAATTTTCGATGCTTGACCCTGACAATAATTTACTGACTTTCGGGCAAAGTGCATAAGAGCCAACAATCAATTCGTTAAAAACAGATTTCGCTATTTAGATTTTATAAACGTTCAAACAAATACGATCCTGTGTCTCCATCGCGCTTGGCAGTAAAAATATTTTTCTTTCTGAACGGCTTCGTCCACGCCAATTATTTTTCACGACTGCCAAGAATCCAGGAACAGTTTGCCATCGACAATGGTGTGGTGGGTTTGGTCTTGCTTTCCTCATCGGTGGGGGCTTTGCTGGCGATGCCTTTTACTGGGTGGCTGATCATCCGTAATGGCAGTCGTAGGGTCACGATCTTCGGGACTTTTTTTTACTGCTCTACCATCCCGTTTATTCCGTGGATGCCCACGCTGTGGGCATTGGTGATTTTATTTTTTATCCTCGGGGTTTCTTCGGGTATGCTCGATGTGGCCATGAATTCGCAAGCGGTGATGGTGGAGAAACAATTGAAAAAACCGATCATGACTTCTTTTCATGCTTTGTTCAGCATTGGCATGGCGATCGGTGCGGTGGGTGGTGCATCTTTTACAAAACTGGGGGCTGGCTTGTTTGTTCATTTCGCTTTAGTTACCGCAATCAGCTTAGTTGCCGCATTTCTTGCCAGCTATTATCTCATCCACGATAAACCCGATGTAAAAACTACGGAAGAACCGGCATTTCGCTTGCCCAATGTGGCGATGGTAAGCATTGGTGTCATCGCCTTTTGCTCCATGTTGGGCGAAGGGGCAATGGCCGACTGGAGCACCAACTATATGGAGAACATCGCCAAGGCCGACCAAGCCCTCGCTCCTATTGGCCTGTCGGCATTTGCCTTGGCGATGACGATTGGCCGAGTGTTTGGCGATGGGGCCAGGGTGAAGTTTGGCGACCGATCGTTAATGGTTGCATGTGGTTTAGTGGCTACCATGGGGTTGAGTATTGCCATTATTTTTACACATCCATTCCTGGTGATCGCTGGTCTATTCATTGTGGGCATTGGGTTATCCGCGGTCGTGCCGATTTCCTACAGCATTGCCGGACATACGAATGACCTTCCTCCGGGAGTCGGTCTGGCCATGGTAACAACGGTTGGGTATTCAGGTTTTTTATTTGGCCCACCGATCATCGGGCTTATTGCCCAATGGCAAAATTTAAGAGTTGCGCTTGGCCTGGTGGCTATCCTTTTTGTGGTGATGACTTTTTTGAGTTTTATACGGAAAGAAAAATCGCTTTAGCACGCTTCCGTGTCCACCTTGCAGGCATCACCACTTGGTGAAAACTCTTGACCAATCTCAGCGAATGCTTTCACAAATACCTCCGGAGGTTGTGCCCCAGAAACCCCATATTTATTGTTTATGATATAGAATGGAACACCTGAAATACCCCGCTGAGAATTGAGTTGTTCTTCCATTTTCACCTCAGCTGTCAATTCATCGCTTTTTAAAAATGACTCAACCGCCTCGGCATCCATCCCCAATTGAACTGCCGCAGCTACCAAATTTTTTGTGCGTGTGAGGTTCACTCCTTTTTCAAAATAAGCGCTCATCAATGCCTCTTTCATCGCCTGTTGTTTGCCTTCTCTTTTCGCATAAGCAATAAGCCGGTGAGCGTCCATTGTATTTGGCGAGGTCTCTTGTTTGCCGAAATCAAATTTCAATCCCTCCCCTGCCGCAACGCTGGTAACATGGTTTACGATCTGAAGGTATTTTTCTTCGGTGCCAAATTTAGTGGTCAAATATTCCTTTTGGTTGAGCCCCGCCTTGGGCATATCCGGATTCAATTCAAACGGATGATACGCTACCTCAAAATCGTATCTATCCTTCAATTGACCCATAGCTTTTTCCAACCGCCTTTTTCCAATGTAACACCACGGGCAGACCACATCTGAGACAACATCTATTTTGATTATTTGCATATCCTAATTTTAAGAATTTCTTTAACATACGATTGCAAACTAAGGTTCAATGGATCAAAAGATTCTATTCGGGTTTTCAAACCTTTGTCTTACTTTTGTGTTCTTTTAGTAATTAAAAATAAAAAATATGACAGTAACCGCCAACGTTTCCCACAAAGTTAAAGACATGTCACTGGCCGCTTGGGGCCGCAAAGAAATTAAATTGGCCGAGGCTGAAATGCCCGGGTTGATGGCCCTGCGTGAAGAATACGGTTCAAAAAAACCATTGAAAGGAGCACGTATAGCTGGCTGCCTTCACATGACCATTCAAACTGCCGTATTAATTGAAACACTTGTTGAATTAGGTGCCGAAGTAAGTTGGAGCTCGTGCAATATATTTTCTACCCAAGATCATGCGGCTGCCGCTATTGCTGCCGCGGGCATCCCGGTTTATGCGTGGAAGGGAATGAACGAAAAAGAATTTGACTGGTGTATCGAGCAAACCTTGCATGCCTTCCAAGACGGCAAGGCCCTCAACATGATTTTGGATGACGGTGGCGACTTGACCAACATGGTGCTTGACCGCTATCCTGAATTGGTTTCGGGCATCCGGGGAATTTCAGAAGAAACAACCACTGGAGTTCACCGGCTCATTGAGCGCATGCACAACGGCAAACTTCCGCTGCCAGCTATTAATATCAACGACTCGGTCACAAAATCAAAATTCGATAACAAATATGGTTGTAAAGAATCATTGGTCGATGCCATCCGCAGAGCTACCGATGTAATGATGGCAGGAAAAGTAGCTGTCGTTGCTGGCTATGGCGATGTGGGCAAAGGCTCTGCCGCTTCGTTGCGCGGTGCGGGTGCTCGTGTAATCGTTACGGAGATTGATCCAATCTGTGCATTGCAAGCTGCAATGGATGGATTTGCTGTAAAGAAAATGGACGATGCCGTGAAGGACGCAGACATTATCGTAACCGCTACCGGAAATTTTGGGATTGTACTAGGCCGTCACTTTGAAAGCATGAAAGACAAGGCTATCGTTTGCAACATTGGCCACTTCGATAATGAAATTGATGTTGCCTGGTTGAACAAGAATTCAGCGAAAGATGAAGTAAAACCACAAGTAGATTTATACACTTTAAAAAATGGGCGCCAGGTTATTTTATTGGCCGAAGGCCGCCTGGTGAACTTAGGCTGCGCTACCGGGCATCCTTCCTTTGTTATGTCAAATTCATTCTCGAACCAAACCATCGCTCAACTCGAGCTTTGGGTAAACTCCAGCAACTATGAAAACAAAGTCTATATGTTGCCAAAGCATTTGGACGAGAAAGTAGCTCATCTCCATTTGAAAAAAATCGGTGTTGAATTGGAAACACTAACCTCTGATCAGGCTAAATACATTGGCGTAGAAGTAAAAGGACCGTTCAAGCCGGAGTACTATCGCTATTAATCCCCCTTCGCGGTAGCATGGATCTTACCTCTCTGCTTGCAATAGAGAGTCCCCGCCCAACCAGGCGGGGTTTTTTATTTTCAAAAGAGTATTAAAAAATCGCGCTATCCCCCACTCACAGGAGGAATAATAATTACCTCATCATTTTCATGAAGGCCAAAAGAATCTTCCTGATAATTTACGCCAACGGCAAACGATAATGACTTTAGTTTGGCGAACTCAGGATAGCGGTGAACAAGAATTTTCCTGAGTGCTGAAATGTTATCCCCTTGCCCGAGTTCAATTTCTGCTTGCTTGGATTGAATAATATCTTTGGCAATGCCGTAGGCAGTGAGTTTTATTTTCATTGTTTCAAATTTACTGCTCAGGCACGAAGCCACAAGAATTTATCCTGATTTTCATTATGTGTCCTTACACGGCAACTGATGTTTGGCAAAGACTATAAATTAATTCCAGTTCATTTGTAAGGTCGCGTGAAGTGGTCAGCGACTACTTCGCGTATGTCCCGTTAGTGATATGCTCTAAAAAAAACTTCAACTCCTTCCACGACAGTATGGCGCAATCATACCTTTCTGGAAAATTGTGAACACCGGCAAACGCCAAAAATTCTTCTGGTAAAGTTAATCCATCTGAATATTCTTGGTCAATGAATTTGAGAAAATCACCACAAATATCCTTCGCGTCTTCGATTGTTTTCCCTTCTACTGATTTGGTCAATAGGGACGTGGAGGCTTTTGAAATAGCGCACCCAAATCCATGAAAATGGATAGGCTCAAGCTTTCCTTCCTTTTGGTTCAGGTACAACTCAAACCGGTCGCCACAAATTGGGTTGTAAGCTTTGATAACCCAGGTTGACTCCATTCTTTTCTCAAAATGATGAGGGGCATCGTTGTGCGATTTGATAATCGGTGAATATAATTTTTTAAGATCACTGTTCACGACCAAAATTTTTTAAGCTCAATCAAAGCTACAATAGTTTTATCAGCATCCTCCTTTGTATTATAGATCGAGAAAGAAACCCTAACTGTAGCGGGAATACCCATCGACTCAAGCAATGGCTGAGCGCAGTGGTGACCAGCCCGAACGGCAATATTCTTATTTGCCAAAAAACTGGCAACGTCATGTGGATGGATACTTTCCATCTGAAACGAAACAATGCCACTATTTTTTCTGGGGTTACCAATTAATTTAATGGTGCGCAATGATCTTAATCTTTCTCTAAAGTAAGAACTTAGATGCCTGGTGTGATTTGAAGTTTCGCTCAGATCTAAACTGGTAATAAAATCTATGGCTGCGCCCAAGCCAATCACGCCCGAAACGTTAGCCGTGCCCGCTTCAAGGTTGTACGGGTAATCTAAAAATTCTGTATGTTCAAACTCTACATTTTTTATGCTGCCTCCGCCAAAATTATAGGGATCAATTTGATCTGTTAATTCCTTTTTGCAATACAAAACCCCCGTGCCGAGGGGGCCAAACATTTTGTGGGCGGAGAAAACGAGAAAATCTAAATCCAGTTTTTTTAAATCAATAGGAATATGCCCCACGCTTTGTGCCCCATCAATCAATACCGGGATATTTTTTTTGCGGGCCACGGAAAATATTTCTTCAATGGGGTTAACGGTGCCCAACGCATTGGAGATTTGCGTTACCGCTAACAACTTTGTTCTCGTGTCAAGCAAGTCATTCAATTTTTCTAAAATCAATTCTCCGTTATTATCAACAGGGGTAATTCTAAGTGTAGCCTGGCATTGCGCGCAAGCCTGTTGCCATGGAATCAGATTGGCGTGATGCTCCATAGCAGAGATCACTACATTATCTCCCTCCTTCAATTTTTTTTTCAAAAAACTTTGGGCAACAATATTGATGGATTCGGTAGCACCTTTGGTGAACGCGATGGTTTGCGGATCAATAGCTCCAACCAATTCGGCTACTTTTTTGCGCACATCCTCATACCGTTGCGTGGCTTTGGCTGACAATTCATAAAGCCCTCGATGCACGTTGGCATTTTCTTTTTCATAAAAATCGGTGATCGTTTGAATAACAGACTGGGGCTTCTGCGTGGTGGATGCATTATCAAGATACACCAGTTCCGGCCGATGAGAGAAAATCGGGAAGTGGGATTTTAGGGAATTTATGGAAAGGGGCATTAGCGAATTCAAGATGCTACAATATTCAACGTGAAGTTACATTTTTGCCCAACTTTTTTATTGATCTTTGCGAACCTAGTAATGGCAGCTCAACAACTTTCTGACAACCACGGACGACCCATAAACTATCTCCGGCTGGCCGTTACCGACCGCTGCAATCTCCGTTGCTTCTATTGCATGCCCGAGGAAGGGATCAAGTACATGCCGAGGAAAGAACTTTTGACGTTCGAGGAAATAGAAAGGTTAGTGACCGTGATGGCTCAACTGGGCATTACAAAAATCAGGCTTACCGGTGGCGAGCCGTTTGCCAGAAATGATTTAATGCAGTTGATCCGAAGGATGGTGGATATCGATGGAATAAAAGATGTTCACATCACCACCAATGGCATACTCACCGCACCCCATATTCCAGAATTGGAGAAACTTGGCATTGCTTCTGTCAATCTCAGTATGGATACGCTGAACAAAGAGCGGTTCAAAATGATTACGCGCAGGGACGAATTTGGAAAAACATGGGATACATTGCAGGCATTGATTGCCCATGAGATACCCGTGAAGATCAACACCGTGGTGATGGAAGGAAAAAATATTGAGGACATCCTGCCCCTGGTCGAACTTACAAAAAATCAAAATATTTCTGTCCGCTTTATCGAAGAGATGCCCTTCAATGGGGAGGGCAGTCATTACGCTTCGCTGACTTGGACTTACAAAAAAATACTGGATCACATTAAAAAAGGGTTTCCAACTATTCAAAAAATACAAGACCCTGAAAATTCAACTTCCGATAACTACCAGGTTCCTGGTTTCAAAGGAGAGATTGGCATCATCGCAGCTTTCAGCCGAACATTTTGCGGAACGTGCAACCGCATCCGCGTGACTGCTCAGGGCGTTTTAAAAACCTGTTTGTATGACGATGGGGTTTTGAACATCAAGAATTTGATGAGATCGGGGCTGGGCGATCCAGAAATAAAAGCCCTCTTGCTCACCGCCTTTTCTCACCGCCCCAAAGATGGGTTTGAAGCGGAACAAAACAGAAAAGAAAAATCCGTTTCCGAGTCGATGTCAACCATCGGTGGCTGAATTCAATGTTCTCTATACCAATTGTCCGTTGAACCTCATGAATGAAAGCCGCCAAGAAAAGCATTTTGATCTGGTGGTGGTGGGCGGAGGCGCAGCCGGGTTTTTTGGTGCGATCATGGCCGCAGAAGCAAACCCCCATCTTTCCGTTATTATCGTTGAAAAGACAACCAAACTCCTTTCAAAGGTCAAAGTTTCGGGTGGTGGCCGCTGCAACATAACCCATCAGTGTTTTGAGCCAACTCCACTTTCCAAGCATTACCCTCGCGGAAGCAAAGAATTAAAATCGCTCTTCCGAAAATTCCAGGCGAAAGACATGGTAGCATGGCTTGAATCCAAAAATGTACAACTTAAAACGGAAGATGACGGCAGGATATTTCCGGCAAGCAATAATTCGCAAACGATCATCCATTGTTTTTTGCAGGAAGCTGAACGCCATCAAATAAAAATCAAACTTCAAGCAGAAGTAAAAGAGATAATTCCCTGTGAAGGGGAGTACTCAGTGGAATTGACCTCTGGGAAAATATTCGGTAAAAAAATCCTGATCGCAACCGGAGGTTATCCCTCCGTGGAAAGCTATCATTGGCTTAAGGTTTTCCACCCCATCATTAATCCCATCCCTTCGCTGTTCACCTTCAACGATTCAGGTAAAAATTTTAAGGACTTGATGGGTGTATCCGTTATGCAAGCTGAAGTAAAGATTGCCGGAACAAAATATTCGGAGGTCGGCCCCTTGCTCATCACGCATTGGGGACTTAGTGGACCTGCCGTTATAAAGCTTTCGGCTTGGGCAGCGGAATATTTGCATGAAAAGAAATACGAATTCACCGCCTTGGTCAACTGGACAGGCACGGTAGGCGAGGAAGGTATCCGCAAAGATTTGAAATCGTTGAACACCTATCAAGGCAAACAAAAAATAGTGAGCAATCCCCTTTACAAAATCCCCTTGCGCCTATGGCAAAGGCTTTGTGCCCTATCTGAAGTTGATCAAACAATTACCTGGGCGGAACTGCCCCGGAAGAATATGAACCGCTTGGTCGAATCGTTGATCAGATGCCCGTTTGAGATCAAAGGCAAAACAACTTTCAAAGAAGAGTTTGTAACCTGCGGAGGAGTTGATCTGAAATCGATCAACCTTGAAACGATGGAAAGCAAACAGATAAAAGGAATTTATTTTGCAGGTGAAGTACTCAATATTGATGGTGAAACCGGGGGCTTCAATTTCCAGTCTGCATGGACTACAGCGTATGTGGCGGCTAAAGCGGTGGCGGACTCTTTACAATAAAATATTTTATTGGTTGACACAACATTTCCACTTCAAATGTTACTCTGCATTAGATTTGATATTTTTGCTGCAAACCCATAGAAATGCCGCGCAAGAAAAAATCGCCCCGTGAATCCTTTGTGAGCATGACCGAGCTCGTGCTTCCCAACGATACCAATACCCTCAATAATTTGATGGGGGGAAGGCTGATGCATTGGATGGACGTGGTCTCGGCCATTGCCGGTCAAAAGCATTGCAACAGCATTGTGGTAACGGCATCCGTTGACAATATTTCATTTCGGTCACCCATCCAGTTGGGCAACGTGGTGACCTTGCGGGCCAAGGCAACCCGTGCTTTCAATTCTTCAGTAGAAATCCGCATTGACGTGGATGCCGAAAACATCCCGGAAGGAAAAAAGGTGGCGAGCAATTCCGCTTACTTTACTTTTGTGGCAGTCGATAAAAACGGTAACCCGGTAGAGGTGCCTGAAGTAGCTCCCGAAACGGAAGAAGAAATTGAGTTGTACAATGGCGCCTTGCGCAGAAGGCAACTGCGGTTGATCTTATCGGGCAGGATGAAGCCCCACGAAGCCAATGAACTGAAATCTATTTTTGACCTCAAATAGACCAATCCCATGGAAGTCAGCCCGATCCTGCTTGAGACCACGTATGAGGAAGCGTTGTTTATCATTTCCCCAGCCCTCACCATCATCATCGACCAACCTTGGGAAACTGTATCTGCTCTGGAAGTGATCCTGCTCGAAAAAATCCTATCCTCTATAAAGCAATCCCTCCATTCAATTACAATAAAGTACCAGGCATCTCTTGATCTGTCCGGTTGGGTGGAGAAACCCAAGCAGATAATCTATTTTGGAAGCCCCATCAAGGGCATCCCACTCTATGAAGTTGTGGAAGCCGATGGTGTTGCTGTTATTGCCTCCGAAAAGCTCAGTGAGCTTTCAAAAAGAGATGAGGCGAGGAAGAGGCTGTGGCAAGTAATGAAAATACAGTTTTCGGTTTAAGGTTTAAATTTTCCCTAACCTCAGTAGCTCTCCCCATTAACGATTTACAATAGCCATTAACGATATGCTCCGCCTTCTTTATCTTTCAATATTGCTGCTGATGACCATTGGTGCGTATTCGCAAATCACCGGAAGGTGGACTAGCATTGACGACAACTCAGGAGAGCCACGGTCTGTGATTGAGATTACTGAACGGGCCGGAAAGTATTTTGGAAAAGTAATGAAGATACACCCCAAGCCCGGAGAAGACCCCGATCCGGTCTGTGAAAAGTGTGCGGAAGAAGACCTACGGTTTAAGCAGAAAATCATTGGGATGGAAATCCTAAGAGAACTCGTGAAGGAAGGAAACGAATTTACCAACGGTCATATCCTAGATCCGGAAAATGGCAAAATCTATCGCTGCAAACTTTGGGTGGAGGGCAAGGTTTTGAAAGTGCGTGGTTACTGGGGACCTTTTTTCCGTACCCAGACATGGCAACAGGAAACGGTTCGTCCTTAGAAAAGTGAATTTTATCTATTAATCTTACAACTCAGCAATCAATTCATAAGCAAAAGGTTACCAATCGTGGCACTCCGGGTATTCAAATTAAGTTCACAATTAGACGAAGTAGAGATCTTCGACCGCATCCAAAAAGGTGACGAGAAAGCGCTTGAAATCGTTTACAAGAAATATTATCGGATGATGACCAAACTGGTTGTCACCAATAGCGGAACTGAAGATGAGGCGCGCGATGTTTACCAAGACGCCTTGGTGGTCTTTTGGCAGAAGGCTCGATCTGGGAACTTGGTGCTGACTTCAAAAATGAGTACGTATATCTACAGCATTTGCCAAAACCTGTGGAGAAAAGAACTGGACCGGAAGAAGCGGTTGTCCAACGAGGAGAAAGACTCCCCTGATTCGATTGACATGGATAAGCCGGAGCGCGAAAAAATTATTGCGCAGTGCATGGAACAATTAGGAGACACATGCCGTAAAGTATTGATGTACTATTATTTTGATGAGATGTCGATGCAAGAGATAGCAGATAAGTTGGGCTTTGCAAATACAGATACGGCAAAGACAAAGAAATATAAGTGCAAACAAAAATTGGACGAATTGGTGAAGGCTCAATATTCTGAGCAGGACTTTTTAGATTAAGCAATGGAAAACTTTGAATTGATAGAAAAATACATCGGAGGTCGCTTGGAGGGCACCGAAAAAGAGGCGTTTGAGAAGCAGTTGCAGACCAATCCTTCTTTACAAAATGATGTCGCCTTGCAAAAACACATCATTGAAGGGATCAAGAAAACAAGGATAGCTGAAATCAAGGCGCTGCTCAATCAAGTTCCTATTAGCGGAGCGATGCAAATGGGCGCAACAGTTGGAAAAATTGTAACCGGTATAATTACCGCGGGTACTGTGGCCACCGTTTCGTTATTGTATTTCAAACCTTGGGTAAAACCAATAATTGCTGCTGCAAAAACAGAAATTCCGGTAACGGAAAGCAAAAAATCAGTAGCCCCAATTGGAACAGTTGCAGAACCCAAAGAGAACAAACCTGACCCCATTGCTATTAGCCCTAAATCGAAAAAGGAAGTTGCCGTTTATAAGCCATCAAAGGCGGCTCAGCCCAAAATAGACGTACTTGATCCTACCGATGAATTGACCAAAACCTCTTCTGAAAAAAATGGCCGGGTTGAGAATAGCCGATCGGATATCGAAGCCTCACATATCATGGTGGAAACGGACAATTCAAATCTAAAATACCCCTTTCATTATCAATTCAACCAAGGAAAACTTATTCTTTTTGGCAGTTTTGATAAAGGTTTGTATGAAATCCTTGAAGTTCATGGCGATGCGCACGCATTGTTCCTGTTTTTCAAGGGAACCTATTACAACCTCAATGAAAAGCAATCATCCATTGCCCCGTTGACTCCAATTAAGAACGATCTGCTCATCAGGAAACTTAACGAGTACAGGTCGAAGTAAAAAAATCCGACCACATTCCAGCCGCCCCCAAGGCAATAGATATAGGCCTTCCCAGAGAAGGCTTATTTTTTTGTGCGCATTCCCTATCTTTGTTCTGGCATGAGTGCAGAAGTAAAATTCAACAAACGAAAGAAAAAGTTGGGAAGCTATCCTTATGTCAGCGTAGTGATCAGCATTACGTTGGCACTTTTTGCCATTGGGGTATTTGGGACGCTCGTTATCTACTCGAAAGAATTGGAGAAGGCCATCAAGGAAAATATCAAACTCGAGGTTTATCTCAAAAGCCATATCCAGGAAGAAGACAGGCTAAAACTTGAAAAAAAATTAGCATCACAATATTTTGTCTCCAAAAATGGAGGTAAATCAATTCAATTCATCTCCAAGGAAGAAGCAGCCAAACAATTCATCCGTGAAACAGGCGAAAACTTCAACAAGTTTTTGGGTGAAAATCCACTTCACGATGCTTTCCTTTTAAAAATTGGCGACAGGTACCAAAGCAAACAAAGCTTAGCGAAAATAAAAACCGAGCTAGAGAAATTGCCCGGGATATTTCAAGTGGATTATAAAGAAAGCGTGATTGAGTCGATCAACCACAATATTACTCAAATTGGATTGGCGATGATGGGGTTGGTGGCCATATTGCTGTTAATTGTTGTACTGCTCATCAATAACACATTGCGGTTAGCCCTTTTCTCCCAACGTTTCCTTATCCGCAGCATGCAGTTGGTGGGTGCCAAAGGCTGGTTTATTCAAAAACCCTTTTTGATTCGGGCTTCGTTGCACGGATTACTTGCCGGCCTATTAGCGTCAGGCTTTTTATTGGTTTTAATTTCTTTTGCTACAAAAAAGATTGAAGACCTTAAGCTCATCCAAAATAATGATCGGCTTATGATTTTAATGGCCGCCCTCCTGCTGCTCGGGGTAATCGTAGCACTGGTAAGCTCCTATCGCGCGGTGAACAAATATTTAAAATTATCTTTGGACGAACTTTATTAGACTAAAATGAACAAGCTCCCTTTCGGAAAAAAGAATTACCAGTGGATGATCACCGGTGTGGTTACTCTCATCATCGGTTTTACCATAATGACCCTGGACAAAAATCCACATGGGTTTGGTTTTTTGGGCATAACCCTTGGCCCCATTGTAGTGCTTACCGGTTTCATCATTGGTATCTTTGCCATCTTGCACACACCTGAAAAAGAAAGCAAATAATGTCTGTCTTTGAGGCCATTGTGCTGGGGATAGTGGAAGGCCTCACCGAGTTTCTGCCCGTTTCCTCTACCGGGCACATGATCATCGTCTCCTCTTGGCTTGGCATAGCTGCCGATCCGTTTGTGAAAACATTTACGGTGGCCATTCAACTCGGAGCTATAGTTTCCGTACTGGTCTTGTATGGGAGAAGGTTTTTTCAGTCTATTGACTTTTATGTAAAACTTTTCATTGCATTTATCCCTGCTGCCGTCATTGGATTTTTATTGAACGATTTTATTGACCAACTGCTCGAAAGCGTTCAAGTAGTTGCCGTGATGCTGATCCTTGGCGGGATCGTTTTTCTGTTCATCGACAAACTATTTCATGGCGGCAAGGGAGAGAAAGAGCCTTCCAACTTTTCTGCCCTCAAGATTGGTTTCTTTCAATGCATCGCCATGCTACCCGGGGTATCGCGGTCGGCAGCCTCAATTATTGGCGGACTTACCCAAAGATTGACACGAACCGCAGCTGCAGAATTTTCATTCTTTTTGGCAGTGCCCACCATGTTTGCAGCTACGGGTTATAAACTCTTTAAATATTACAAAGCCGGAAACAATTTTGGTGAGCATGAAATTCTTCTTTTGGCCATTGGGAATGCAGTGGCATTTGTTGTTGCGCTTCTTGCGATCCAATCATTTATTTATCTCGTATCCAAGCGTGGCTTTAAGGAGTTTGGCTATTATCGCATTGCGCTCGGCTTGCTCATCCTTCTACTGCTCTACTCCGGAAAAAGCCTTACCCTTTTTTAAATGGAAGAGCAACCTGGCCAAGTGTTGCTCCTCAACAAGCCACTGCGCTGGACATCTTTTGATGTGGTCAACAAAATCCGCCACAAACTAAAAACCAAAAAGGTGGGCCATGCGGGCACACTCGATCCGCTCGCCACCGGGTTATTGATTATCTGCACGGGCAAAATGACTAAGCGTATCGATGAGTTTCAGGCACAAGAAAAGGAATACACCGGCAAATTTGTACTTGGTCAAACTACACCATCCTTCGATCTGGAAACCCAGGTGAGCGAAGCACAGGACATTTCGTCCATCACCAACGAGTCAATCAACTCAGTTGCGCAAAAATTCATCGGTGCGATTCAACAAGTTCCCCCCATTCACTCCGCCATCCGAATCAATGGAAAGAGAGCATATGCACTGGCACGAAAAGGAAAAGAACCCGAACTAAAAGCGCGCGAAATTATTATCAAAGAATTTGAAATCACCAGCATTGAAAAACCGGTAGTTGGATTTAGGGTGGTATGCTCGAAAGGAACTTACATCCGCAGCCTGGTCAGAGATTTTGGTGAAGCCCTCGACACGGTGGCCTACCTTTCTGAACTCTGCCGCACCAGGATAGGTGGATTCAAATTGGAAGATGCTTTGTCGTTGGATCAAGTTCCTGATTAAGTTTGTGCTTCATCTCTATCCATGAAAATCTACCGCTCCTTCGAAGACCTCAATCGCTTGAATAATGCCGTTGTCACGAGCGGCACGTTTGATGGCGTCCATGTTGGTCACCAAAAAATTTTGCATCGCCTAAAAGAAATTGCGTCTAAAAGTAATGGCGAAACAGTTGTGATTACTTTTTGGCCACACCCGCAACTGGTGTTGCGTCCCGAAAACACTTCACTGAAATTACTGAACACCTTCGAAGAGAAAGCGGCCTTGCTAAGAAGCGAAGGCATCCAACACCTTCTTCGGATTGAGTTCACCAAAGAGTTTTCACACATCAGCTCACAGGATTTTATACAAAAAATATTGATCGAAACAATCGGTACAAAAAAATTGGTGATCGGCTACGACCATCGCTTTGGGCATAACCGTGAAGGAAGTTTTGAACAATTAAAATTAAATGCGCCCAATTATGGGTTTGAAGTGGAGGAAATCCCGCGCCAAGATGTGGACCATATCAGCGTGAGTTCCTCCAAGATTAGGCAAGCCCTAGAGAAAACGGATATTGAAACAGCTACCCATTTGCTTGGCCGACCGTACTCGCTCACTGGCCAAGTGGTGAAGGGCGATCAGCTCGGGCGTGAGTTGGGCTACCCCACTGCCAATATCGAAGTGGACTCGCGCTATAAACTGGTGCCCGGTGATGGAATCTATGCCGTTACGGTCAATTATGAAAATCAATTTTTCAATGGTATGTTGTATATCGGACCGCGGCCAACGGTGAATGGAACAAAGCGCGTGATTGAAGTGAATATTTTTGGTTTCGATAAAGAAATCTATGGGGAAAACCTTACTATTTTCTTTCATCAATTTCTTCGGGGAGACAAAAAATTCGATGGCCTTGCCTTGCTCAAGCAGCAACTTCACTTGGATAAAGAAGAAACCAACAAAATATTAGAACCCATCTCAAAAATAGCATCGTCATTGCGAACGAAGTGAAGCAATCCCCAATTTGAAGTTTCAATCGGGGATTGCTTCGGTCGTTCCTCGCAAGAAGTTTTCTTATTTTTGAGATGGCTTCGATAAACAATTACTTTTGCAAGCGATGATTGACAAAAGGGTAAACGATGCGGATGAAGCAGTGCGCGACATTCCTGACAATGCCACCTTAATGCTCGGTGGTTTTGGTTTGTGCGGCATTCCCGAAAAATGCATTGCAGCCCTTTTAAAAAAGGGCATTAAAGGTCTTACCTGTATTTCAAATAACGCAGGTGTCGATGATTTTGGGATTGGTCTATTGCTGAAAACACGACAAGTAAAAAAGATGATTTCATCCTACGTGGGCGAAAATGCAGAGTTTGAACGCCAACTATTAAGTGGGGAGTTAGAAGTTGAATTGATCCCGCAAGGCACGCTTGCCGAACGTGTGCGGGCCGGTGGTGCAGGCATTCCCGCATTCTTCACTCCGGCTGGGGTGGGCACCGAAGTGGCCGAAGGAAAAGAAGCGCGGGAATTTGTGGGCAAAATCTATTTGATGGAGCGTTGGCTCCGTGCTGATTTTTCGTTGGTGAAAGCTTGGAAAGGCGATACTTCAGGCAATTTGATTTTCCGTGGCACTGCAAGGAACTTTAACCCAATGATGGCTACGGCTGGAAACATTACCATTGCGGAAGTGGAAGAACTTGTGCCAGTGGGGAAATTAAATCCCAACGAGATTCATACACCCGGGATTTTTGTGCACCGGATTTTTCAAGGTAAAAATTATGAGAAGAGGATTGAGCAAAGAACAACTTCAAATCGATGATTTGATGATTCGTTAATGTAATTGATCCGGAAATTGAAAATGGAGACTTTAAAAAGATATAACCCAGAGCTAAAAGAGAACTTAATTGTCAACCTTACGTTTGCTATTGCCTTAGAAATCGTGAAGCTTACAGAAGTATTAGAAAGTAACCGCAAATACGCCATAGCCAATCAAATAATTCGATCAGGAACTTCCATCGGTGCAAACGTCAGAGAAGCCCAAAATGCAGAATCCAAATCAGACTTCATTCACAAAATAAAAATTGCCACAAAAGAGGCTGAAGAAACAGAGTATTGGCTCGAAATCTGCAATCAATCAGAAAATTACCCAAACTGCGAAGAACTGCTTTCAAGAATTCTGAGTATCCAAAAAGTTCTTTCCAAAATCATTTCCTCATCAAAGTCCTCCACACATAAATGATGGCCCCATTAACGAATTACCCATCAACAAATCAACGAATCATTATGGCATGTTAGATAAAATAGGAATAGCCAAACGCATTGCACAAGAAGTAAAAGATGGCATGTACATCAATCTAGGGATTGGTATTCCCACGCTGGTGGCCAACTACATTCCGGCAAATATTAATGTGGTTCTTCAATCGGAGAATGGGTTGCTGGGCATTGGCCCGTTTCCAAAAGAAAATGAAGTGGATGCCGATTTGATCAATGCGGGAAAACAAACCATCACCATGATGCCGGGCAGTGCTTTGTTTTCTTCGTCCGATAGTTTTGGAATGATCCGCAGTGGCAAAGTCGATTTGACAATTTTGGGCGCGATGGAAGTTTCAGAAGAAGGCGACATTGCCAACTGGAAAGTGCCCGGCAAAATGGTGAAAGGCATGGGCGGTGCTATGGACTTAGTGGCATCGGCCAAGCACATCATCGTTGCCATGCAACATTGCAGCCGTGAAGGCGCTTCCAAACTATTGAGGAAATGTACGCTGCCGATTACAGGACTCCGATGCGTAAAAAAAATTGTCAGTGATTTGGCTGTGCTCGATGTTCTTCCTGAAGGTGGGTTTAAATTAGTGGAACGTGCACCCGGAATTTCTGTCGAGCAGATTAGAAATGCAACCGAGGGCAAATTGATTGTGGAAGGAGAAATCTCTGAGATGATGGTTTGATTTTTTGTAATTTTGTTTTTTAGATATGAAAGTTATCAAAACAACATTTGAGGAGGAGCAGCGATTGAAAGAAGAAGCTTGGCTTAATATGAGACCTGAAGAACGGCTCTCGTTGGCAATACGAATGAGAAAACTGATGCGTAAGCCAGGCGTAAATTATTCTTATCAAGGATCAAAAGTAAAAGTCTCGCGAGCTACGTGAACCTTCAAAGCAAACAGCACGTTCGGCTATTAAAGGCTTTTAAAAAACACATCGTAAAGTTTTTAATTATTGGTGGTCACGCTTCCATATACCACGGAGTGAGGAGATCAACCAGCGATTTAGATATCTTGGTTGAACCTTCAAGAGTTAATGGTGCGCGAGTAATTGAAGCCCTAAATTCCTTGGGTCTTGAGGTGCCTGAGATCGACCCCAAAGAATTTGAAACGAACCTTGCACTCGGCTTTGGTTTTGACCCCGATTCTGTTGACATCATCAACTTCACCCCAGGCCTTGATTTTAAAAAAGTGTACAATAATTCTGTAAATGCAAACTTCGAAGGGGTAGAAGTTCAACTGATTGACATCCGTGACCTTATCACAAACAAACAATCCTTAAAACGAAGTGGCGAAAAATCGCTCATCGATCAATACGATGTTGAAGTGCTAAAAAAAATTATCGAACGAAAAAAGCAATAGTGCTTTCCATTTTCAAATTTTCAAAATCATCTCATTTTCAATTTAACTAAACGTGAAAAAATCAGAAATCAATTTCAAGATCGAACTCGATCAAAATAATGTTCCCGAAAAAATCCTTTGGGACGCCACCGACAAACCCGAAGTTGGCTTCACCGAATCCAAAGCCATTAGTTTATCGCTTTGGGACCACCACCAAATGAACACGTTGCGCATTGACCTTTGGACCAAAGAAATGCCGGTGAATGAGATGAAAAAATTCTACATCGACTGCCTGGGAGGGCTCGCCCAAAGTGTGCTCACGGCCACAGGCGATGAGAAAATGTCCAACGAAATCAATTCCCTGTGCGACCGCCTGGCGACAATGGTCGCAAAAAGTTAGCGACTTGCTCATTCGTTTTCGGAAAAAGTAAACTTCAAACGTTTGTTTTAAATCATTTTCTTGTAGTTTTAGGTTATTAAACTAATTCCTATCCCATGAATAAATTATACATGAAATTGATTTTGCCAGTGATTCTTTTGGCCGGATCGGCACAACTGCTTGCGCAAACCGTCATTTCAGGCACGGTGAAAGACGGGGGCAACGAAGAAACCCTTGCCGGGGTAAACATTGTGGTGAAGGGCAAAGTGGAGGGGACAATTACCGACTCGAACGGTAAGTACACCCTGAAAGTGAACCAAACCCCACCCTTTAAACTGACCTTTTCTTTCATCGGCTTTCATACCGAAGAGGTGGATGTAAAAGATACGAATGCCACCATAGACCTCACAATGAAAGAAGAATCGTTGCTCGGACAGGAAATTGTGGTGTCCGCATCACGGGTAGAAGAAAATATTTTGAAAGCACCCGTTACCATTGAAAAGATGGACATTATTGCCATCAAGCAGGCAGCCACTCCTGATTTCTTTGATGCGTTGGCCAACATGAAAGGGGTGCAAGTAAACAACGGCAGCTTGAATTTCACCGCTGTGAACACGCGCGGCTTTGCTACGATTGCCAACACCCGCTTTGTGCAATGGGTGGACGGCATGGACACGCAGGCGCCTTTGCTCAACTTCCCCACCGGCTCAATCATGGGGCTTGGCGAATTGGATGCCGAGAGTTTGGAATTGATCCCCGGTGCCGCTTCTGCCTTGTACGGCCCCAATGCATTCAACGGTATCATGATCATGAAAAGCAAAAGCCCCTTTGAATACCAGGGACTAAGCGCCCAAGTGAAGCAAGGCTTTACCAATTCTAATGCGGGCGGTTCCAATCCCTACGGAATGTACAGCATACGCTACGCCAAAGCAATCAGCAACAAGCTCGCCTTCAAGGTAAACTTTTCTTACATGAAGGCTACGGATTGGACTGCCAACGATTATAAAACCGATCGGCTCAATCCTGCTTCCAAAGTTGACCTGAGCAAAAACCCGAATTTTGATGGCTTGAATTTATATGGCGATGAAGCCAAATTCAATGTCCCTATCGGTGGACCATTTGGCACACTTAATTTAGCAAGAACAGGTTTTAAGGAAAGCGTATTGCTTGA
>JAYVMP010000258.1:0-3539 GCA_043758895.1 Bacteroidota bacterium | reverse complement strand
AGAACCTAACCTACCGCGACCATTCGTAGCCCCCGCCTATCCTTTTTTTCCGATCATCGCCTTGCTCATCGCCACCTTCGCCTTTGTTGCGCTGTGGGTTTACAATTTTTGGTTGGGCGTGATTTATTTTTCAATACTTTCAGCTGCTTACTTTATTTTCAAAGTAATGGTCAGCGCGCGATAACGATTTATTAGCCTTTTGAAGCAGCTCTGCATTGGAAGAAATTAAATCTGTAATAGGCTTACGCAAAAGAGGCATTTTAGATCAGGTGACTTTTGAAAACTATGATTTAGTTTTTATCTCCAATAAACTTTATCTTCCCTAAAAAAACTGCATGACCACGCGCGCCATCCTCGACTATGTAAAAAGCCATCCCGCAGGAAAAGTGAAGATTGCCTACTCCGACATTGACGGCATCCTGCGCGGAAAATATATTTCCACCGAAAAATTTCTTTCGATCGTGGAGGGAGGCACTACCTTTTGCGATGTCATCTTCGGCTGGGACAGCAGCGATGTAGCCTACGACAACACCGGCTACACCGGCTGGCACTCCGGCTACCCCGATGCCCCTGCCAAACTTGATCTTTCTACCTTCCGAAAAATTCCATGGGAAAACGACCTTCCTTTTTTTCTGGGCGAACTTTTGGATAGCAAAGGAACCCCGGCAGCTATCGGGGCGCACGTGTGCCCACGCCAATTGTTAAAAAGAGTTTTGAGCGATGCACAGCGTGCAGGCTTCACTCCTTTTTTTTCGCAAGAGTTTGAGTGGTTCAACTTTGCCGAAACCCCACAAACCGCGCTCGAAAAAAATTACAAAGACCTTATCCCGCTCACGCCTGGCATGTTTGGGTACTCCATTTTGCGCACCACATTAGAAAACCCTTTCTTCGCTGATCTGTTCGAACTTCTGAAAAGATTTGGTGTGCCCATCGAAGGGCTGCATACAGAGACAGGCCCTGGAGTTCTCGAAGCAGCCATTCCCTACTCTGGAATTTTGGAAGCAGCGGATCGTGCCTTGCTTTTCAAAACGGCCGTGAAAGAAATAGCCTATCAGCATGGCATCATGGCTACCTTCATGGCCAAGATCAACGAAAACCTTCCCGGTAGTGGCGGACATGTGCACCAAAGTCTGTGGGACAAGGCCGCGAAGAAAAACCTTTTTTATGATGCCAAAGACAAGCACAACATGAGCGCGGTGATGAAGAGTTATATCGCGGGGCAGTTGCATTGCCTGCCGCACATCCTCCCCATGTATGCGCCCACCATCAACAGCTACAAGCGATTGGTGGAAGGCGCATGGGCACCGACTACATTGACTTGGGGCATCGACAACCGCACGGTGGCCTTGCGCGTGCTGAACGGAAGTGCTAAATCTTGCCGGTTGGAGACGCGCGTTATCGGCTCAGATGTAAATCCATATTTGGCGATGACCGCTGCGCTCGCTTCCGGATTGTATGGCATCAAAAAGAAATTAAAACTACAACCTGCAACCATTGGCAACGGCTACCGCGATTACGCACAAGGAACTTTGCCCACCACCTTGCACGAAGCAACACAAAAGATGAAACAATCTTCCCTCGCAAAAGAAATTCTTGGCGAAAGGTTCACCGAACATTTTATTCAAACCCGCGAGTGGGAGTGGCGACAGCACCTAAAGCCCGTTACTGATTGGGAGATGAAAAGGTATTTTGAGATTATTTGAAGAATGGAAGAAATCAAAACTCCATCTCTGAAACGGAAGAAAAAAAACCATCATGCTCAACTGCCGCACCGCTAAAAATGTTTACCTCACCGAGAGCCTTGCCGAAGATGCGTTGATTGATGCACACAGCAGAAATAATTATGCAGGCACGGGGCCGGTGGCTGTTTATCAATGCGAAGAGTGTGGCTATTATCATTTCACCAGCAAAGGGAAGATGAATGAAAAGTTAGCGCAACAGATGGCCAACGGGAAAATCAAATTGCAACACCAGGCCAATCATTGGATGAATAAGTTGAAAAAATAAATCACTGATCGGATGATTAATCGCTATGCCGGGGAGATTCACATCAACCCAATCCGCGTTTTACGTAAGGACGACTTCAACAACGATGGTCATATAAAGGACATCGAAGCCACGTTGAAAGAGGCCATCGACCTCAATCAAAAAATAGCTGAACGCTTGCAGAAGCTCAAGGCGTGGCTAGACCAAAAAAAATACCCACCAGCGATCAGGTTCCAATTTGCCGAAGGTGGCTACATTAGCATGAACGGGTTGCCCGATCACCAATTGCAGGAACTAACTTCACAAGGTATGATTGAATTATTCGATTATGCTACCGACAGGGATTGGGTAAAAAAACATGGCCCTCAGTTTGGTTTGGTGTGGGAAAACGGGCGTGGGGTAGAGGTTTAACAAAGAGCAGGCACTCACCAGTAGAGGGCTTTACTTGTGACTGCCTTCGGTTTTTTTATGGCCAGGTTATTTCCAGCAAACTTTTACGGCTACTGCTCATGCACTTTTGTGCTATCGTTACTCTTTACCAGTTCTAATTTCATGCCGCACTTCGAGCACTTGTCACCTTCTTTACCGGTTACTTCGGGGTGCATGGGGCAGGCATAAACCATGTCGTGGTCGTGATCTTCACCTTCCGCGTGCTCATGCTCTTCAGCTTCTTTTTGTTCCTGCTGTTCAGCTTTCTTGTTGTTGCAGCCGGTGATCAAAACAGTGCTTGCTAAGAAGCCAGCGATAAAGAGGGCAATAATTGTAATTGACTTTTTCATAATCGTTGTGTTTTGGTCTAAGTTGTTTGAAGCATAAAAGTAAAGAGTTTTAGCGATTGTCTCGTCCTGAAATAGGTTTACACTTTCTAAAGTGTAACAAGGTGAGAAAATCAGATAAAACCACTCAAGAGCAAGAGGCTATAATAGCTGAATATTTGTTGGGTGATACCACTCATTCGTAAATTGGGGGTCAAGTATGGCATTGGCTTCAGGGCCGTCCATCATTGGGTATCAAAATTTCAAGGAAAACCGGTGAAGAAAACAAAAACCAAAATCAAATCAACCGATGACCTTCCCCAGGAAGAGTTGCCCACCGATGTAAAGCAACTGCGGGAAGAGTTGCGCAAGGCCAAGCTTCATAACAAGTTGCTCAATGCCATCATCGGCATTGCCGAGGAACAGCTTAAGATCGACATCAGAAAAAAGCCTGGCACCAAGTATTGATAATCTTAAGCCAGCCCAAGCCCATCAACGACTGCTCGCAGGATCAAAGGTTATATCATGATCAATGAATTGCCCAAGACTAGGTATAGCCTGCTGAAATGCCGGCATTTTCCTCATCATCTGTTTTTGTTTCCTCTGTCGGTGGTATATCGGGAGACGCTACCATCAGTACAGCAGTGCGTTCAGATCTTCTTTTGAATGAACCGCCTTTGGAAGTTGAGGAAACATCCTGCCGAATTTTCCTTCAAATGTGGGAGAGGAGGTGGATTTATTAGCTTTCTTTTTTTCAGAAAGAACTGAATTGAGCCCTCGCAGAATACCATGTTTTGA